>JBBPYZ010000001.1:0-8326 GCA_038199465.1 Acidimicrobiales bacterium
GCCGGGGCGAGGCGGTCGTGCACCCCGGGCGGTGGGCGGCCAGCTCCCGCTTCGACGGCTCCCTTGGGGTGCTGGCCGCCCTCGACCATGACGTGTCCCGGCGGGGCGCCCACATCCTGCACGTCGGCACCGCCGCCGTACCGTGCAGGCTCCGAGTGCTCGGCCCCGACCGGCTGGCCCCCGGCGAGCACGGCCTGGTGCGAATCCACCTGCCGGGACCGCTGCCGCTGCAGCCCGGCGACCGGTTCGTGGTGCGCGAGCACGGCCGAGGCGAGACGATCGGCGGCGGCGAGGTGCTCGACGTCGACCCGGTGGTCCGGGTGTCGCGGGCCAAGCCCGACCGCTCGGTGGCCCGGGTGGTGGCCGAGCGGGGTTGGGTCACCGCCGACATGCTTGAACGGCTCACCGGCGAGCCAGCCGTGCCGACGGTCGGGCGCTGGGTGGCGTCACCCGAGGCGCTGGCCGAGACGGTCGCCCTGGTGGCTGCCGCCGTCGAGGGCGCCGGCCCTCTCGGCCTCGACGCCGCCGCCCTCGACAAGAAGCAGCGCCTGGTGGCCGAGGCCGCGCTCGTCGAGGGTGTGGCCCTGCTCGACGGCCGGTGGCGCCTGGCCGCCGCCGCCCCCGACCCGCTCGAGGGCCACCCGTGGCTGGCCGCGGTGCGGGCCGAGCTGTTCTCGCCGCCACCGCCCGACGGGGTGGACCGGTCCGAGCTGCGCGAGCTCGCCCGCCGGGGCGCGGTGCTGGAGCGCGACGGCGTCTGGTTCGCGGCCCAGGCGGTCGACGCCGCCGCCGCCGCCGCCGCCACGCTCCTGGCCCAGCACCCCGACGGTGTCACCCTCTCCCAGCTACGTGAGGTGTGGGCCACCACCCGCAAGTGGGCCGTTCCCCTCGCCTCCCTCCTCGACGCCAGCGGCGCCACCCGCCGCCGCGGCGACCTCCGGGTGGCCGGCCCCCGCCTGCCGCGCTAGGAGACGCGAGGGTCGACCTCGAGACGATCGCCGAATAGCGGCTGCAGGAGCCCGACGACGGTGGCCACCGGTGTCTTCTTCGGACGCCAATGCGCCTGCGACCCCTGCCACGTCGAACCGCCCACGTTGCACGGGCGCAAGCCTAGGAGTGTGCTGAAGTAGAGCGAGGCGGCTGCGCCGCGACGGCCTGACCTGCGACGACGCCAGGATTCGCGGCAGTCGAGCCGAGTATCTCAGCATCCTCCTATGGGGCGACGGCGATCAGGACCAGGTCGAGGAGGGCCTTGGCGTAGGCCGGATCGGGGCGCTCGTGGTGCACGAGCTTCTTGTAGAACATCGGGCCGGCGACCAGGTCGGCCACGATGGACAGGTCGAGGCCGGGGCGCAGCTCGCCCCGCTCGGCGGCCCGCTCGAGGGCGGCCACCAGGTGGTGGCGGCGGTGGGAGACGAAGTCCTTGTGGACGGTGGCCAGCTCGGGGTCGCGGCTGGCGGCCTCGGCCAGGGTGGGGAGCACCTGGGAGAGGATGCCGGTGCTGCACACCTGGCCGATGCGCTCATAGGCCGCCTCGAGGTCAGCGCGCAGGCTGCCCCGGTCGACCGCTTCGTCTTCGGTGATCAGCGAGGAGATGGCATCGATGATGAGGTCGGCCCGCGACCCCCAGTGCCGGTAGACGGTGGCCTTGCCCACCCCGGCCCGGGCGGCCACGGCGTCGACGGTGAGGCCGCCCACCCCCTCCTCGGCCAGGAGGGCGAGCGTGGCCGCCAGGATGGCCGCCTTCGACCGCTCGGTGCGGGGTGAGGTGGTGATCGACACGGTCAGATCGCCTCGGGCGCCGGCGGGGCCGAACGGACGCTCAATCCCTGGGTCTCCCGCTCCGGCACGCCGTGCGAGGGCAGCATCTCCCGGTCGGCGAGCTCGCCCGAGCTCCCCGGGTGCTGCTCGCTCGGCCCGTCCGGGCCGTGAGCCTGACGCTCCGCCGGGCTCTTGCCGGGCAGGTAGCGCAGGACCAGGCCCACGGCCAGCAGGGCCACGACGGCGGCGACGGCCAGGGCCAGGTGCATGCCCGAGACGTAGCCCTGCTTGGCCCCCTCGACCAGCTGGCGGGCGGCGCCCGGGTCGGTCTGGCCCAGCCGCGCGGCCGCCTGCAGCGCCGCTCCGAGGCTCTTGCTGGCCACCTCGCGCACCGGTTCGGGCACGACCCCGATGTCGCCGATCCTGGCGCTGTAGGTCGACTGCAGCAGCGAGCCGAGCACGGCCACGCCGAGGGCGCCGCCCAGCTCGCGGGTGGTGTCGTTCACCGCCGAGCCCACGCCCGACTTGTCGAGCGGGATCGAGCCCATGATCGAGGCCGTCAGGGGCGCCATGGCCACGCCCATGCCCGAGGCCAGCACCACCAACGACAGGGCGATGTAGGCGTAGGGGGTGTCGACCCGGGCGCCGACGAGCAGGAGCAGCCCGGCGGCGATCAGTCCCAGGCCCCCGGCCACGGTGAGCTTCGGGCCGAAGCGCACCACCAGCTTGGCCGAGTTCGGGGCCGTGGCCATGAGGGCCAGGGCGATCGGGACCCCCCGCAGCCCGGCGCCGAGCGGGGTGTAGCCCAGCACCAGCTGGAAGTACTGGGTGATGAGGAAGAACATCCCGAACAACGTGAAGAAGATCAGGGCGACTCCGCCTGCGGCCACGCCGAACCGGGGGTTCTTGAAGAACCTCAGGTCGAGCATCGGGTGGTCGCTGCGCAGCTCCCACCAGGCGAAGACGGCGAGCACGGCGAGGCCGGCGAGCCCGGCGCCGATGGTCTGGCTCGAGAGCCAGCCGCGGCTGGGGCCTTCGATGATGGCGTAGACGACGGTGGAGAGGCCCACGATGGTGAGGCCGGCGCCGACCGGGTCGAGGCGGGTCTCGGCCGGGTCCTTCGAGATGGCCTTCGACTTCGGCAGCAGGAAGTGGCCGGCCACCAGGGCCCCGGCGATGATCGGCAGGTTCACGAAGAAGACCGACCCGTAGGAGTAGTGGCTCAGCAGGTACCCGCTGGCGATCGGGCCGATGGCCCCGCCGGCGCCCGAGAGCCCGGCCCAGATGGCGATGGCCTTGGGCCGCTCGTCGGGGGGGAACACGTTGGCCAGGATCGACAGGGTGCCCGGCATGACGAAGGCGGCGCCGATGCCCATGAGCGCCCTCATGGCGATGATCCCGCCGGTCGACTCGCTCAACCCGGCCAGGAGCGACCCGACGAAGAAGATGCCGAGGCCGGCCTGGAGGGCGCCCTTGCGCCCGAAGCGGTCACCGATGGCGCCGGCGGTGAGGAGCAGGCCGGCGAAGACCAGGCCGTAGGCGTCGACCATCCACTGCAGGGCGGTCTGGCTGGCCCCGAGCTCGCGCTGGATGGTGGGGATGGCGACGTTGAGCGAGGTGTTGCCCACGATGACCACCACCAGGCTGGTGCACAGGACGGCGAGGACCTGGTAGCGCCGGTCGTAGGACCGTTGGTCGGGTGGTGCCCAGGGGATCGCTGCTGCGGGTGCTCCGGCCATGGGATCTCCTCAGGGGGTGGGGGGGATCTGAAACGGAACGGTCTCGTCTCGTTCAGAGCGAGACGATACGGTCTCGTTCCGTTCACGTCAATCCCTTTTTCGTGGCGGTTACAGCGAGGGGGTGGCCTTGGGCTTGGGCGGGGGCTCGCCGGCGGCCAGGGCCTCGTCGACCTCAAGCTGGCGAGCCAGCTTGGCCACGTGCAGGACGTTGGTCATGACCTCACCAAAGGCGTCGGGGTCGGCCAGCAGCCACGAGTGGGAGCCGTCGACCACCTCGCCGCTCTGGCCGATGGCCGCGCACAGGGCGTCGAAGCTGTGCTTGGGGAGCACCTGGTCCTGCACGCTCCACAGCAGCACGACCGGGGTCTTGCGCCGCTTCAGCTCCTCCAGCTGGGTCCGCAGGTCGGCCTTGCGGGCCAGCTGGCCCACCCGCCACAGCGCCATCGGGTTGCGCAGGGCGTTCGGCACCAGGTCCTCCAGCACCGACGGCAGGATGCGGCTGACCTCGAACAGGGGGAACAGCTCGGCCCGGAAGCGCAGCCCCCAGTCCCACAGCGGGCGCTGGGCCAGGGTGCGCGGGCTGTCGCCGCCGCCCCGCCACGTGGCCCCGCCCACCGAGTTGACGAGCACGAGGTAGCGCACCCGCTCGGGGTGGTCGTGGGCGAACTGGATGGCGCAGCCGCCGCCGAAGGAGTGGCCGACCAGGAACACCGGCTCGTCGATCTCCATCACGTCGCAGAACTCGGCGACCCAGGCGGCGTAGCCCGGGAAGTCGGGCTCGGAGCCGGGGAGGTCGGCGGTGCCGCCGAAGCCGGGCAGGGCCGGGGCGTAGACCCGGCAGCCCAGGAGCACCAGGCGCTTCAGGGCCCGCTTGTAGGCGTGCTGGCCCAGGGCCCAGCCGTGCAGGAACAGCACGGGCAGGCCTTCGCCGGCCACGCCGTACAGCGCGGCCCGCCCGGCCACGGTGGTCTCCATCCAGACCAGGTGGTCCTCACGACCTCGGGCGGGGGCGGCCATGGAGCCCCGGAGGCTATCGGGGCGTCAAACCCCGGCCGGCTATGCCGTGCGCTGGGCCAGCAGGGCCTTGCGCTCGACCTCGTTGGTGCCGCCCCAGATGCCGTGCAGCTCCCGGATGGCGATGGCGTACTCGAGGCAGGCCTTGCGGACCGGGCAGCCCTGGCAGATGGCCTTGGCCCGCCGCTCACGCTGCTCCTTGTCGTCCTTGCGCTCGAAGCTGTTGGGCGGGAAGAACATGGTCGTGCCCTGCGGGCCACGGCACGCTGCCTTCACCTGCCAGTCCTCGACCCTTTGCAACATGCTCATAAAATGACTCCCCCAAGCCGCCGTGCCGGCTACCGCCAGCCGAAACGTATCTGTCGATCGGGGCCCGCGGCAAGAGGCAACTTTCGCGAGCGCGCTCGTGTTTCAGCCTTGTGACCTGCGGCTTTGGCGCTTCTCGGCGTGCGAGGGCTCCAGCTCGGTGCCCTCGGGGATGACCTCCAGGACCAGCCCCTCGATGGCCACGACCTCGATGGACTGGCCAGCGGCGATGGGCTTGGGGAAGGTGCGGGCCCGCCACGGCGCCCCCCGGACCTCGATGGTGCCTTCGGGATCGATGGCCGTGGTGGCGGTGCCGACCGCGCCCACCAGATCCTCGCGGCCGATGGTCGGGGTGGAGAAACGGGTGCGCACCGTGGAGGGGATGCCGAACAGCACGGCGAGGAGGCCGCCGCCGATGACCAGCCCGAGGGCCAGCCAGCCGGGCCGGCGCCCGTCGAAGATCGTGAGGCTTCCGACCACCAGGGCGACGGTGCCCACCCCGGTCCAGAAGCGGGGCGAGCCGGCCTGGATGTCGACCCCGAAGGCCACCACCGCGAGCAGGGTGAGACCGAGCCCGAGCGGCTGGGTGTCGAGGGTGCCGACGCCGTAGGCCGACAGGGCCAGGCACACCGCCCCGGTGCCGGCGGCGATCCCGATGCCGGCCGAGAAGAACTCGAACAGGACCAGGAGCAGCCCGGCGACGACGAAGAAGTAGGTGGCCGAGGGGCTGCCCAGGCCGTGCAGGGTACGGTCGACCAGCCCGGGCTTGCGGAACCGGATGTCGAGGTCGTCGCGCAGCACGAACGGCGACTTCGACTGGGCGGTGGAGATCGACTGGCCCTTGGCCTCACGGCCGTCGAGCTGGCCGATGAAGTCGGACAGGGTGGGAGCGACGACCTCGACCAAGCCGAGCTGGCGGGCGTCCTCGGGGCCGATCGTGCGGTTCCGCAGGCCAAGGGACGAAGGCTCAGCCAGCCTGCCGATCTCGGTGCCGTCGGCCATGCCGGCGATGTCGGCCCGTTCGACCAGCAGGGCGGGCAGGCCCACGGCCCGGCCGGCGCCGGTGGGACCGACCCACACCGTCACCGGCACCCGGGAGGCGGCGAGGAGGGCCCCGAGGGCGGCCACCTCGGCGGCGGAAACCGTGGCGTCACCACTGTCCAGCTGGATGACCACGGCGGTGGTGCCCCGGCCCGGGGCCTCGCGGATCGAGCGGCGGATGAGCTCGGCGTTGACAGGGTCGAGGAGGCCGCCCACCTGCACGACGTCGATCGCCGGCCGGGGCCCGGGGGGCGTCTGGGCCGCGGCGGGACGGGCCAGGGCGAGGCTCACGAGCAGCCCGCAGGCCGCCAGTAGGGTCCTCACGAGTGGAACCGGCGGCATTCTGCGCGTTGACACGGCTCCTGATAGTCGCCGGGAAGGGCGGCGTCGGCAAGACGACGGTCACCGCCACGGTGGCGGCCATGGCCGCCGAGGCCGGCCTGACCACCTGCATCATCGAGGTCGAGGGCAAGTCGGGGCTGGGCACGATGTTCGGCCGGCCGGGGCCGCTCCCCTACGAGGAGGTCCTGCTGCGGGCCGGCGGCGGGCCGGGCGGGGGGGCCGACGTGGTGGCCCGCACCATCGACCCTGAGGCGGCGCTGGTCGAGTACCTCGAGGACCACGGGCTGCGCCGCCTGTCGAAGCGGCTGGCGGCCACCGGGGCCATCGATGTGGCCGCCACCGCCGCCCCGGGCATCAAGGACATCCTCGTGCTCGGCAAGGTGAAGCAGATGGAGCGGGCCGGCGAGTTCGACCTGCTTCTGCTCGACGCCCCCGCCGCCGGCCACGCCCTCACCTTCCTCACCAGCGCCCGGGGCCTGCTCGACGCCGTGCGGGTGGGGCCCATCCGGGCCCAGGCCGAGGACGTCCTCGAGCTGCTGGCCGACGCCGCCCGCTGTCAGGTGCTGCTCGTGACCCTGCCCGAGGAGACCCCGGTGAACGAGGTGGTCGAGGCGGCGTTCGCCCTGGAGGACCGGGTCGGCATCTCCCTCGCCCCGGTGGTGGTGAACGGGCTGTACGAGCCGCTCGACCTGGTGGACGACGCCGCTGCCGCCGCCGCCGAGGCAGGGGTCACGCTGGCCCCCTCGCGGCTGGCTGCCCTGGACGCGGCGGCCGCCTTCCGCCGCCAGCGCCAGGAGATGCAGGCCGAGCAGGTCCAACGCCTCCACACCGCCCTGCCCCTCCCCCAGCTGGGCCTGCCCTACGTCTTCTCCGGCGAGCTGGGCCCGACCGAGATCGATCACCTGGCCGCCGCCCTGGCCGCCAGCATCGCCACCCTCCCCTGAGCTGCGGCCGCGCCCAAACCCCGGCAACTGCCGGGAGTAGGTGTCGCTCAGCGGCTACGTACTCCCGACAGTTCGGCGGGGTCAGGCCGGGAAGAGGGCGGCGCCGACCAGGCGCAGGCCGGCGAGGTCGTGGACGTCGCTCGGCAGGAAGGGCACGGTGACGGTGGGTGCCCCGGCCAGCTTCTTGGTGAGGCCGGCCAGGTGGTCCCGCTCGCGTCCGGCGACGGCGTCGAGCTCGGCCAGGTTCCGCTCGAGCCGGCCCAGGGCCGAGCCCGCCGGCTCAGGAGGCACGGCCGAGCCCGCCGGCTCAGGAGGCACGGCCGAGCCCGCCGGCTCAGGAGGCACGGCGGAGCCGCCCGGCGCCGGTCGGCCACCCCTGGGCGGCAGGTCCGCACCGAACGCCGGGTGGACCCGGTTGACCACCAGGGCCTGGACGGTGATGTTGGCCTCGCCCAGCTTCTCGGCGAAGAACAGGGCCTCGTCCACCGCGTCGCGCCGCGGCGAGGCGACCAGCACGAAGGCGGTGTTCGGGTCCTCGAGCAGGTCGTACACGGCCTTGGCCCGCTCCCGGAACCCCTCCTCCATCCCCTCAAAGGCGGTGAAGAAGGCCAAGACGTCGGCCACCACCTCGCCGCCCACCACCCTGGTGATGGCCCGCAGGAACGCCTGGGCGGCGATGGCCACGGCCCGCAGGTAGCTGCGGGCGGGGGCGGTGAGCAGCCGGAACAGCCTGTGGTCGAGGAAGCGGGTGAGCCGGCGGGGGGCGTCGAGAAAGTCGAGGGCGTTGCGGGTGGGCGGGGTGTCGACGATGACCAGGTCGAAGCGGCCGTCGGTGTGGAGGTCGTGCAGCTTCTCCATCGCCATGTACTCCTGGGTGCCCGACAGCGACCCGGAGATGTTCCGGTAGATCCGGTTGGCCAGGATGGTCTCGGCCTGCTCGGGCGTACCGGCGTGGCGGCGGACGACGTCGTCGAAGGTGGCCGTGGTGTCGAGCATCATCGCCCACAGCTCGCCGCCGTCGCGGCCGGCGCCCGCCACCCGGCTGGGCTCGTTGGTGAGGGCGTCGAGGCCCAGGGCGTCGGCCAGGCGCTTGGCCGGGTCGATGGTCACCACGCAGGCCCGCCGGCCTCGGTCGGCCGCCGCCACCGCCACCGCCGCCGCCGCCGTGGTCTTGCCCAC
>JBBPYZ010000002.1:0-12465 GCA_038199465.1 Acidimicrobiales bacterium
GGCCGGCTGGGCCCGGGTCGAGGCCGTGGTGCGGGCCACCTTCCGCCTGGCCGCCTCCCGGCCCGCCCTGCTCGGGCTGGTGCGCGAGGTCAGCCGCCTCGGCGGCCCGGCCGCGGCCCGCCTCACCGCCGCCCTGGAGCCGCTGGTCCACCGGGCCACGGCGTTCCTGGACGCCGAGATGGCCGCCGGCCGCATCCGCCGCCAGGACCCCCGCCTGGTGCTGCTCGCCGCCTACTCGACCGTGATCGGGGTGGCCACCGAGGTGGAGGTCCTCCGGGCCCTCGGCTACCCGCCCACGGCCCGCTCCGTCGCCCTCCGCCGCACCGAGCTGCTGTCCTTCCTCCGCCAGGCCCTCTGCTGACCCCCCGCTTCTGCCGGGAGTACGTGTCGCCTGGAGGAGGCATAGTCCCGGCAGAACGGCGGGGTTGGGGCGTCAGTCGACGATGCTGCGGTCCCGCGGCGGCTTGGGCGGCGGCGGGGGAGGCTTGCGCCGGGCCTTGGGGGGCGTGTAGCGCTTCGACTTCGGT
This sequence comes from Acidimicrobiales bacterium, assembly GCA_038199465.1. Lineage (GTDB taxonomy): Bacteria > Actinomycetota > Acidimicrobiia > Acidimicrobiales > JAUJNH01 > JAUJNH01. The sequence continues at coordinate 528 of JBBPYZ010000002.1, forward strand.
GGCGCCGCCTTGGCCGTTGTCTTCTTGGCGTTCTTGGCGCCGCCCTTGGCGGAGGTCCGATCGGTGCGGGCGCCGCCGGCGGTGCGCTGCTCGGCCCGCTGCTTGCGCCGCAGGGCGCCCTGCTCCTTCACCACCCGGTTGTACCGGAGGAAGATCCAGATCGCCGCCGCGTAGTACGGCAGGACGACGAAGAGGAAGAGCGGGCCCCCGCTGTTCTGGGTGAGGGTGGCGGCGAACAGGCCCACGAGCACGAGGATCCGGTTGCCGACCCTGGCCCCCACCAGGGTGAGCGCCGAGGCGAGGAGGCCGCCGAGGAGGACCAGCGCCTGCCCGCGCTCCAAGGCGCTGGCCGTGCCGACGGTGATGGCGATGTTGGCCACCCCGAGGCCGGCGGCCACCAGCTGCTCGCGTGGGGCCATGCGCGACGCCTTCGGGTGACCATCGTCGCCCACCTGCTCCACCGGGGGGAGCAGGCGGTCCACCACGCTCAGCCGCTGGGTTGGCGCCGCCCCGTCGTCGCTCACGCCGGGTCGTCGTTCTGCAGCAGCCACGGCTTGACGTGGACCCGGGTGCCCTCGGCGTCGTCGGGCAGGTAGTCGACGGTGACAGGGTCGTTCTCGTCGTAAGGATCGCTCGGGGCCTCGGCCACCGCCGCCGGCCGCCGTTTCTCGGGCTCGAAGACCTGCTGGAGCCCCATGGCCATGGCGGTGGCGATGGCCCCGGTGGCACTGCGCGACCGCCACGACTCCACCCGCCGGGGCAGGGCGTTGCGGCGCCCGCCGACCTGGTCATCTGAGAGCTCCCCAAGATCGGCGTTCTCCTCGTCGCCGGCCGCGTCTCCGTCGATCTCGTCCGCGCCGCCCTCAGGGTCGTCCTCGCCCCGAGGGTCGGCCGCCGCGGGGAACGCCCCGGCCGAATCGCCCGGATCCTCGTGGTCGACCAGGCCCGCCGACGCCTCGCCGGGCGCCGAGGGGGCGTCGCCGCCGGCGCAGCCCTCCGGGTCGGGGGCAGCCTCCGCTCCGCCCTGGGCGGATGCGTCGGGTGTTCCCCCCTCGGCGGCGGGCACGGGCTCGTCGTCCACCGTGCCAAGGTACCGTCCGCCCTGGCCGTGGGAGGAACGGGCACGACCGAGCCGGTGAGCCGTCGGGCCGGGTGAAACTCCCTGGCGGTGACACCCGGCGGCCTGCGACCATGCCCCATGGCGCTCGTGGACCACTGGCCGCTGTTCGGGCTGGCTGTGCGGACGCCTCGGCTCGAGCTGCGCTACCCCGACGACGAGCTGGTGGCGGCGGTGGCCGAGCTCGCCATCCAAGGCATCAGCCCGCCTGGCTTCCGCCCGTTCCTCCTCGCGTGGGACGAGGTGCCGTCACCCCACCAGGAGCGCAACATCCTCCAGCACTACTGGGAGAACCGGGCGTCGTGGACGCCCGAATCGTGGCACTGCCCGTTCGTGGTCCTGGCCGAGGGACAAGCCGTCGGCGCCCAGGCGCTCGTGGCCGACGACTTCGCCAGCCTGCGCACGGTGCGGACGGGCTCGTGGCTGGGCCGGGCCCACCAGGGCCGCGGCCTCGGCGCCGAGATGCGGGCGGCCGTCCTCTACCTCGCCTTTGCCGGCCTCGCCGCGGTTCGCGCCGAGAGCGGCGCCTGGCACATCAACGCCGCCTCCCTGGCCGTCAGCCGCAAGCTGGGGTACCAGGAGAACGGTGACGAGCTGCGGCTGCGGGGCGGCGACCCCGACCGGGACGTCCGCCTGCTCCTCACCCGGGAGGCCTGGGAGCAGCACCGCCGGCCCGACATCGAGCTGGTCGGCCTCGACCCCTGCCTTGGGTTCTTTGGCGCCGTCGAGGGCGAGTGGCTCCTGCCGTGATGCGGGGGAAGGCCCGACCCTGCCGTCAGGCGTCGCCCTCCGGGATGTGCCACTCCGACCAGTCCTCGGCGGGACCCCAGTCGGCGATGCTGGCCAGGGAAGCGTCGGCTTCGTCCTGCAGCTGCTCGACCCAGGTCGTGGCGTCGTCGTAGGTCACGAGGCGCGAGCGACGTACCTGGCGAAGATGCCGTCGGGTGAGTAGTCGGCCTGCTGGATCTCGAAGCCGCAGCGCTGCAGCATGGGCTCGAGGAGCCAGGCGAAGGTGGAATGCTCGTCACGGACGTGCTCTTCGAGCTCCAAGCGACCCCAGGCGCCCTCGACGTCCGAGGCGCCGGTGGCGCACCAGGCCTCGACGCGATCCTCGGCTTCGGCCGGGTCGAAGCTGTAGACGACATCCCACAGGCGCAGAACGGCTCCCGTTCGCATCATGCGTCGCGTCCGCTGGAGGGCCATGGCCTTCCAGAAGTCGGGGAGGTGGTGGAGGGCGTAGCGGGAGTAGACCACGTCAGGCGCCCGGCCCTGGTGCTGGTAGGTCAGGAAGCCGGCCTGCACGACTTCCACGTTGGACAGGCCGGCCGCCTCCACCTTCGTCCGGAGCCGCTCGAGCATCACCGGCGAAACGTCGACGGCGACCACGCGGGCGCAGGAGGAGGCGGCGGCGATGGCGAGCTGCCCGGTCCCCGCGCCGAGGTCCACCAGCTCCGACCGGTCGTCGAGGCCGAGGTCCTCGAGGAGGAGCACCTCCTGGGCGGCCCCGGCGTCCTCCTTGGCGTCGTAACGGGCCACGTGATCGCCGTCGAGGTTCTCCCGGCCGGCGCTGGTCACCTCGTCGAGCACCCAGCCGACGGGGGGAGGCGCAGCTCGGTCGGTCACCGGTCCAGTCTCTCAGCCGACGCGGGTGAGCTCTACCTCGACGCCGAGGTGGGCGGTGGGGCCGCCCTTGAAGAGGCCCTTGAGAGGGGTGACGTCGTGGTAGTCGCGGCCCCGGCCGACGATGACGTGGCGCTCGCCGGCGTAGACCCCGTTGGTGGGGTCGAAGGGGCGCCAGTCGCCGTCCCACCACTCGATCCAGGCGTGGCTCTGGCCGGTGATGACCTGGCCGATCTCGGCGTCGGGGAAGGGGTGGAGGTAGCCGCTGACGTAGCGGGCGGGGATGCCCATGGCCCGCAGCACCCCGAGGATGAGGTGGGCGAAGTCCTGGCAGACCCCGGCGCCGGCCACCCACGCCTCGATGCCGCTGGTCCGCACCGAGGTCGAGCCCCGCACGTAGTCCAGCTGGTCGCGCACCCAGCCGCAGGCGGCGATGGCGGCGTCGCTCGGTGTCCGGTTTCGAGGCCCGGATGCCGCTGGCCACCTCGGCCAGCCGCTCGTCGAACGGCGTGGAGGCGGTCGGGGCCAGCAGCTCGGCGTGCTGGTCGGCCACCTGGACGTTGGTGAGGGTGTCCCAGCCGACGCTCGGGCCGGGGCGCTCGGGGGTGGCCGTCTCCACCACCGAGGTGCCCGTCACCACCATCTCGGTGTGGGGCACATGGAGGTCGAAGGAGTCGACGCAGGTGCCCCAGTAGTCCCAGTAGCGGCGGGGGCGCACCGAGGGGGACACCTCGACCTTGGCCTCCAGGCACAGCTGGCGGGGGGTGGAAAGGGGCGTGATGCGGGCCTCGTTGTAGGACGAGCTCACCTCGTTGGCGTACCGGTGCTCAGTGACGTGGCGGATGCTGATCCTCCAGGTCATCAGGCGCTCCAGCTCGTGGCGGCCGTCTGGCGGAAGTAGCGGCTGGCGACGGCCTCGCCGGCCTGGGCGCAGGCGCCCTGCAGGGTGCGCAGGTGGGCGGGCAGGTCGGCCAGCAGCTCGCCGACCCGGCGGAACTCCAGGTCGGTGCGGGCCCGCCCCAGGATGCGGCGGGCCTCCTCCTCGGGCCCCGCCCGCGTGGGGTGGGGGTCGAGGTCGGCCAGGCAGCGCTCGGCCTCGGTCAGCGCCCGGAACACGCTGCGGGGGAAGAGGCGGTCGAGCAGGAGGAACTCGGCCACCAGGCTGGCGTCGACGGCCCGCCGGTAGGTGCGGAGGTAGGCCTCGTGGGCGCTGCAGCACCGCAGGGTGGTGACCCACTCGGGGGAGGTCGAGGCGTCGGCGAAGCGGGCCGAGAGGGGATGGCCGACCGCTCCTTCACCCAGTCGAAGAACTAATGGGTCCGAAGGTGTCGGCGGCGCCGACCTGGGCCGGGATGGCGTTGAAGGTGGCGTTCAGGCACTCCCACATCTCCGAGGAGGTGGCCTCGCGGGCGCCCCGGGCGCCCTCGCGTGCGGCCCGGAGCGACCCGACGATCGAGCTGGACGAGGTGGTGTCAAAGGCCAGGAGGCGGGTCACCGACGGGCCGTCCACGGGCGCGTCGGGGACCTTCGCGCTCATCACGGCCAGCAGGGCCCGGCAGGCGGCGTCCTCGTCGACCCCAGTAAGGTTCGGTTCCCGTGGTGGCGACGCAGGTGACCACGGAGCCAGCCTGCGGGGAAGGTGCGGGCATCGTGTGCCGGGAGGTCCTCTCGGCCACGGGCAAGCTGGAGCTGGCCGAGTTGACCGACTTCCTGCTCACCGCGCCGCTGCGCATCCTTGTCGTCGTCGTCCTGGCCATGGTCCTCAAGCGCCTCGTCCACCGGGCCATCCGTCGCTTTACGGCCCGCCTGGTGGTCTCGGCCGGATCGACTGGCCGGCTGAAGTCGATGATCGAGGGCCAGCCCGACCCTCGGGCCGCCGGCCGGGCGGCCACCCTGGGCGACGTCCTGCGCAGCCTGGCCACCGCAAGCATCTACGGCATCGCCCTCCTCACCATCCTCGGCGAGGTGGGCATCAACCTGGGCCCGCTGGTGGCCAGCGCCGGGATCGTCGGGGTGGCTCTCGGCTTCGGGGCCCAGAGCCTGGTGAAGGACTTCCTGTCCGGGGTCTTCATGCTGGTCGAGGACCAGTACGGGGTGGGCGACGTCGTCGATCTCGGCCCGGCCTCGGGCACCGTCGAGGCCGTCGGTCTGCGCACCACCCGGATCCGCGACGTGCAGGGCGTGGTGTGGCACGTGCCCAACGGACAGGTGGACCGGGTGGGCAACAAGAGCCAGGAGTGGTCGCGGGCCGTCCTCGACATCGAGGTGGGCTACGGCACCGACCTGCGTCTCGCCCGGGAGGCCATCGAGCATGCGGCCTCCGAGGTGTGCGGGCAGGAGACGTGGGCCCCGGCCGTTCTGGCGCCGCCCGAGGTCTGGGGCGTCGAGGCGCTCGGCCGGGAGGCGGTGGCGCTGCGGCTCGTCGTCAAGACCCGCCCCGCGGCAAAGTTCGCCCTCCTCCGCGAGCTTCGCCTGAAGACCTACGAGGCCCTCGACCGTGAGGGCGTCAAGGCACCGCTGGCCCGTCAGGTGGTGTCGGTCACCGAGCCCGAGCCATTCGCTCAAGAAAGCGAGGCTCCCCTGCCGAACAACCAGACGGGTGGGACCTAGTCCTTCTTGAAGACGTCCTTGACCTTGTCAGCGACGTCGCCGGCCTTGTCCTTGATGGTGCCGGCGGCCTGCTGACCCTTTCCCTCGTGCTTCAGCTCGTCGTCGCCGGTGAGCGCTCCTGCGCTCTCCTTGACCCGACCTTCGATGTTGTCCTTGTTGGGCATGGTGGCGGGTCTACCCGCGGAGCGGGCAGGGAAACCGCCTCGAGGCTCAGCTGACCATCGGAACCGGGGCATCCCGCTCGATCAGGATCAGCCTTACCCCGAGCGGAGGAGTCGGAGCGACCTCCCACCAGCCCGGGTGCTCCACGGCCCCGGCGACCCGACGGGGGTCGTCCAGCCGGAAGCAGAGCGAGTGCAGCCGCCCGGCCCGGCCGGCCGCCCAGGGCGCCACCGGATCCCCGGCCAGCAGGCGCAGCCGCCCGGTCTCGGCGTCTCCCGCAGGCCAGGCCAGGTCGACGTAGCCGAGGCCGGCGCCGGCGCCGGCGTCGACGGTCTCCCCGCCGAGGAGCCCCTTGAACAGGGACAGGGCGGCGTCCAGGTCGGCGACGGCGTGGGCCACCTGCACCAGTGCTGCCGGTTCGCCCGACCCAGGGGCAGGCAGGCCGGCCGGGGCCGGGCCGTGCGGCTCGCCGGCCGCGAATGCCAGCTGCACCACGATGCCGGCCGCCTCACGGGGGTGGAGGAAGGCTTCCTTCCATCGGGGGTCCTCGAGCGAGACGCCGAGGGGCTGGTAGCCCAGGGCCGTCGCCTGCTCGAGGGTGGTGCCGAGGTCGGGAACGGTGAAGGTGAGGTGGTGGGGGCCCGGCCCGTTGGCGGCTAGGAACCGGCTCAGGAAGTCGCTCCCCCCGGTCAGGGGCTCCAGGATCTCGACCTTCATGCCGCCGGCGTAGCGGAGCTGACCAAAGGTGAAGCCGCCGAGGCTGTCGCCGCCCCCCACCCACCGCCCTCCGAGGCTCCGGGCGAAGACGTCCCAGAACGGGGCCGGTTCAGCCAGGGCGAGGGCCACGTGATCGAAGTGGGCCATTTGAGGACCCTACGGCGCCACCGCTAGGCGAGCAGGCCCTCCTTGTCGACCCCGGTGCTCGGGTGGCGCAGCTTGCAGAAGGCCCGCAGCTCCAGCTGGCGGATCCGCTCCTTGGACAGGCCCAGCTCGGCGGCCACCTCCGGGAAGGTGCGGGGCTCGCCCCGGTCGACCCCGAACCGCAGTCGCAGGATGCGCCGCTCCCGGGGGTCGAGGGGTCGGAGCAGGTCCTCGATCACGCCAGCCTGGAGCCGGTCGATGGCCGCCTCCTCGGTGGCGCCGCGGGGACCTCCGACCAGGTCGGCCAGCACCAGGTCGGCGTCGGCCCGGACGGGTTCGTCCAGGCTGCGGACGTCGCGGTCCCAGTCGAGGCTGGCGGCGATCTCGGCCGGGCCGTCGCCGCTGACGGCCGCCACCTCCGGGCTGGTGGGCGGGCGGCCCCGCTCGGCCTCGAGGTCGAGCCGGGCCCGGCGGATGCGCCGCACCTGGTCGTGCAGGTGGACGGGCAGCCGGATCGTGCGCGACGCCTCGGCGATGCCCCGGGTGATGGCCTGGCGGATCCACCAGGCCGCATAGGTGGAGAACTTGAAGCCCCGCTCCCACTCGAAGCGCTCGACGGCCCGCAGGAGGCCGATGTTGCCCTCCTGCACCAGGTCGGCGATCGGCATGCCACTGGCCGAGTAGCGGCGGGCCACGCTCACCACCAGGCGCAGGTTGGCCTCGGCGAAGCGCTCGGCGGCCCGCCGGCCCTGCAGGACGGCGGCCTCGAGAGCCCGCCGCTCGGCCGGCGGCACCGGGCGGCCGGCCAGCCGATCGGCGGCCACCCGGCCGCGCTGGATGCACTGGGCCAGCTCGGCCTCTCCGGCCTTGTCGAGCAGGCGGTGCCTGCCGATCTCGGCCAAGTAGAGGCCGAACGGGTCCTCCACCCCCCGAGCTGGCGAGGTGACCACGTTGCGGCTCCTGATGGGTACTTGGGGTGCGGCTCTTGGTAACGGGAAGTAAAGCGCACCTGGCGCGCTTGTGACCATCACCCACGCCTGCGGTGGGGCAGGCTGGGGCCGATGCTGCCCGAGGCCCCGTGGACGCTCTCGGGCGAGGTCGTGGTGGCACTGGTGCAGCGCCCCGTCGGCGGCGACGCCGCCGCCCTGCCCCCGGGCCTGCAGCCGCTGCCCGGACCAGCCGTGCTGTGGGCGGGCCACTGGGCCCAGACGCCCGTGGGGCCCTTCACTGAGCTGGCCCTGGCCGTGCCCGCCCGCCTGGGGCTGCGCCCCGGGCTGTGCATCACCATGAGCGTGGTCAACAACGCCGAGGCCCGGCTGGCCGGTCGCCTCGGCTGGGGCATGCCCCGTCAGCTGGGCTCGCTGCGCTGGCTGGCCACCGGCGCCCAGCGGACCCTGACCTGGGATGAGCGCGACCTCGAGGTCCGGGCCGAGGTCCGGCCCGGGGCCGGGCCGTTCACCAAGGCCATCCGGGGCCTGCAGCGTCGCAGCGACGGACCGGTCGTGGTGCCGGCCCGCCTGACGGGCTGGCTCCGACGGGCCCGGGTGACGATCGAGGTGCCGGCCGGCGACGGCCTCGGACCCCTCGCCGGCTCACGGCGCGGCTGGATCGTGAGCGGCCGCAGCCTGGTGCTGCAGCCCAGCCGGCGCCCGGTGGGCCTGCTGGGCACGTTCCTGGCGCCCTTGGCCGCCCCCGAGACGGTCCCGGGCGGCTGAACCCGGCTACCAGCTGGTGCGCAGCGCCGCCCGGCTGTCGTCGGCCTCATCGTCGAGGGCGTCGAGCAGGCCGGAGTCGGGGGGGATGACCGGGGCCGGCGGCGGGGTCGGCGTCAGGAACGGCGCCGCACCACCGGTGGGATCGCTCCCCGCCCCCTGGCCGCCGGTGAGCCCGGACACCTGGTCCGACAGCTTGCGGCGGCGATCGGCTCCCGACACCGGGTCCAGGAACCGGGCCAGAGCGGCCCCGGCGGACAGGTACACGAGCTTGGAGACCTTGCGCATGCCGAGTTCTTACCCCAGGGCGGCGCCGACCGAACGGGGAGCATCGCTTGAGCGCCTCGGAGCCTTCGCGTCAGTAGCCTCTGACCGTGGTCAGCACGCAGGCCCAGCGGCAAGCCGAGCGGCTCTCGGCCGACCTGGCGGCGCTGGCCGAGCCCCATCGCCTGCTTATCCTGCGTCAGCTGCGACGGGGGCCCCGCACGGCCGGCTACCTGTCCCGGGCGCTCGGGATCGCCCCCTCGCTGGCCAGCCACCACCTCACCGCCCTGGTCGACGCCAGCCTGGTCAGCCGGCGCCGGGCCGGCAGCTTCGTCTGCTACACCGCCGACACCGTGAGGGTCCGGGAGCTGCACCAGCGCCTGGGGGTGCTGGCCGGAGCCACGGGGCCGGCCAGCGACCACGCCGTGCAGGCTGCCTCCGACCCGTGCTGACGGGAAGGGGCTCGGGCCCGGCCCACCAGCTGGTCGGAAGCATCCTCACCGAGCACCTCGGCGTCGACATCACCGACCTCTCGGGCCCGGCCCGCCTGGCCGAGGACCTGGGCCTCGACTCGATCGGCCTCACCGAGGCCCTGCTGGCCCTGGAGGACGAGCTGTCCATCTCCCTCCCCGAGCCGCTGCAGGCCCGGCTGCTCACCTTCGACGATCTGGTGGCGGCCGTCGCCGCCCGCCTGGGGGAGGCCTAGCCCTTGGGCTTGTCGGCGCTCTTGGGCTTGAAGCCCATCGGCGCCGAGTCGTCGGCCTTGGACCGCTTGTCGGCCCGCTTCTCCTTCAGCGAGCGACCGACCTTCTTGGCCGACTTCTTCTGCGGCGACTTCTCGGGCATGAGGTGACGGTACCCGGCCCCGGGCTACCGCCGGAGGGTGAGGGCCCAGAAGGCGGCGCCGGTCAGGGCGCCGAAGAGCACATGGGCGCTGTAGTCCTGGCCCAACGCCTTGGCGTCGTACCCCCAGATCGGCTTGTACAGCCCCAGCAGGGGCAGCACCACGTACGACGTGGAGCAGGCCACCAGCCCCAGCGCCACCCCCGAGCGGATGCCCCGGCGGTTCGCGGCCACGATGCCGTACGCCGCCCCCCACTGCACGCCCGTGGCCCAGTGCACGACGTTGGTGGTTGCGGCGGCGGCGCGGTCGGGGAGCTCACGGTGCAGCACGTCCTTGGCGATCCTGCGCCCGATCAGCCCGGGCGTGGCTGCGTGCTCCCAGTCGTGGGTGGCGCTCGACAGCTCCCAGTCGACGAAGCCGTCGTCGCCCCCACCCCTGCGGTAGCGGGCATGCAACAGCACGTCCATGCCGAGGGTGCCCACCACCCCGGCCACGGCCCCTCGAGCTGCCGATCTCACCAGGTTCGTTCCCATGCCCGCAGTCTGGCTGAAGGGGCGGTGCTCAGGGTCGGTACCCCTCGGCGGTCACCTGGCCGGCCCGGTCGTAGAAGCCGGCGGTGTCGGCCGCCGCCTCCAGCTGGCCGTACCCCTCGACCCGGCCCGGGAGCCACTGCTTCAGCCCCTCGAGGTCGAGCAGCGGGCGGACCAGCGGGTCGCCGTAGTCCATGGCCAGCAGCAGGGCGGTGAAGCGGTCGAGCAGGGCCGCCCGCTCGGGATCCGGCCCGTCCGGCCCGTCGACCACCGTCATGTTGCAGTGGTCGTAGGGGGCCGTCTGGGCCACGACCCGGGTGGCACCGGGCGCCAGCAGTCCCTCCCGGGCGAAGAGGAGGTGGTTGCCGTCGATCATGCAGGCGGCGTCGACCTCGCCGGCCATGAGCGCCCGGGCCGCGTCCCGCTCGCCACCGACGTGGTCGCCGTGCAGCCCGACGCCCACCTCGAAGCCGCGCACGGTGACGTCGGCGCCCAGTCCCAGCCCGCCGAGGTGGGCCAGGGGCAGGAGCGTGGCCTGGGGCGAGTCGACCGCGCCGGTGCCGAGGACCCGGCCCGTCAGGCTCTGGACTCCGTCGACGCTGTCGCCGTCACGCACCACGACGACCGAGGTGAGGTCCCGGTCGGTGTCACGCATGGCCAGCGGCCGGGCCCGGCCGCCGGCGGCCTCGGCCAGGCGCCGCGTGCGGACCCAGGCCAGCGGTGAGTTCCAGGCCACGTCGACGGTGCCAGCCAACAGCTCCTCGACCTGGCGCTCGTAGTTGCTGAACAGGACGTAGTCGACGTCCAGGCCCTGAGCGGCGAACCAGCGCCGGAAGCCGTCCCAGATGGTGACCACCTTGGGGTCATAGGCCACCGCCCCCAGAGTCAGGCGCCCGCTCATGCGTCGACCAGCGGGAGGCCGTTGATGGCCCGGCCGATGAAGTCGAGGAGGGCGTCGGTGGTGGGGGCCATGACCCGGGCGGCCCGGGCGTCGCGGAAGGCCCGCTCGATGCCCAGCTCCTTGCGGAAGGCGGCGCCGCCGCACACCTTCATGGCCAGGTCGGTGACGGAGATGGCCGCCTCGGCGCCGGCCGCCTTGATCTCGAGCACCCGGAGCATGGCGTCGGGCCGTGCCGTCTCAAGGGCCGTCAGGGTGTCGCCGAGCAGCGCGGCCAGCTGGTCGGTCTGGAGGCGCATCCGGGCGTGGTCGACCCGGGGGAACGGCTGCTGGGCCAGGGTCTGGTCGAGGTGCTCCAGGCGGGTGCTCGTCAGGTGGGCGCCCGTCTCGGTCGTCACCCCTTCCATCAGGCCCAGGCAGAAGGCGCCGCTCAGCACCACGAACCACGGCAGGACCTCGCCGAGGGCGAGGTCGAAGCCGCCGCCGTCGGGACCGAGCATGTCGGCCCGGCTGATCCGCACCCCCTTCGCCGTGACCGGTGTGGAGCCGTTCCCCCGTAGCCCGAGGCCGTCGAAGCCGGACGGCTGGACCAGCCCGTCTGCCGCGCTGGGCACCAGCCACAGCGTCATCGGTCCCTCGGCAGCCGGGTCGACCGGCCGGGTCGACCACACGTAGCTGTTGGCTTGGGCGGCGGCGGTGACCCAGCTCTTGGCCGCGTCGAGGACGATCACGTCGTCGCCGTCCGGGGTGGCTGTGCTCTGGGTCGCCCAGAAGTGGCTCCGGGAGCCGGCCTCGGAGAAGGCCAGGGTGCTGAGGTGCTGGCCGGAGGCGACGTCCTTGCGCACGGCCTCGGCGGCGTAGCCTTCGATGGCGGCGTTGGCCGTGTAGTGCATAAGCACGATCATGGCGGTGGAGCCGCAGGTGCCGGCCAGGCCCTGGATGACCTCGGCGGCCTGGCGCATGCCGCCGCCGCCGCCGCCCAGCTCGGCGCTGGTGGTGAGGCCGAGGAGGCCGACGCCGACGAGGGCGTCGATCGAGGCCTGGGGATAGGTGCCGTCTCGGTCGACCGCCGCCGCCTCGGGGGCGACGACATCGTCGAGGACGCGGGCAAGGGCGTCGAGGTGCTGGCTCATGGTTCGGGAGTCCTTTGTGGAAGAGGGTGCAGCGGAGATCTGCCCCCTTTCGCCTGTCGCCGCGACCTTAGAGGCCGGCTCGGCGGTAGGCGCAAACCGCCCGGCCGACTCAGAGGATCCAGCGGTGCTGGCGGTACCAGTCGATGGTGTCCCCGACGCTGGCCTCGAGGTCGGTGTGCTGGAAACC
>JBBPYZ010000003.1:0-4255 GCA_038199465.1 Acidimicrobiales bacterium
CATCCCGGTGCTCAACGCGCCGGGCCGCAACGCCGACGGGGTGGCCGAGCTCACCGTCGCCCTGCTGCTGGCGATGACCCGACACGTCGTCGTCGCCGACCGTGACGTGCGGTCCGGCGAGACGTTCAGGGACGGCACCATCCCCTACCAGCGGTTCCGGGCCTGGCAGGTGGCCGGGCGGGCGGTCGGGCTGGTGGGGCTGGGCGCCGTGGGACGGGCCACCCGGTGGCGGCTAGAGGGGTTGGGCATGCGCGTGATGGCCTTCGATCCCTACGCCGACGAGGCCAGCCACTCCTCCCTGGAGGTACTGCTCGCCGAGGTGGACGTGGTGTCCATGCACGCCTCCCCCACCCCCGAGACGATGGGGATGATGGGGGCCGACCAGTTCGCCGCCATGCCGGCGGGGTCGGTGTACCTGAACACGGCCCGGGCCGGGCTGCACGACCTCGACGCCCTGGTGGCGGCGCTGGCGTCGGGCCACCTGGCCGGGGCCGGGCTCGACCACTTCGAGGGCGAGGCGCTGCCCGAGGGCCACCCCCTCCTGTCGATGGACCAGGTCGTGCTCACCCCTCACATCGGCGGCGCCACCTATGACACCGAAGCCAACCACTCGCTGATGCTCGCCACCGACGTCGCCCGCCTGCTGGCCGGCGACAAGCCTCAACACTGCGTCAACCCGGAGGTGCTGACATGAGTGACGTCAACGGAGGCCCGCTCGACGAGGTTCGGGCTGCGGTTCTGGAGGCGGCCCGGACCATGGACGCCCGGGGGCTGGTGGAGGGCACCGCCGGCAACGTGTCGGGCCGGGTCGACGACGGCACGGTGGTGATGACCCCGTCGTCGCTGTCCTATGAGGCCATGACCGCCGACGACCTGGTGGTGGTCGACCTCGACGGCGAGGTCGTGGCCGGCGAGCGCTCGGCCACGTCGGCGAAGGCGGTGCCCCTGGCCACCCTGGCCGCCGATCCGGAGGTCGGTGGCGTGGTGCACTGCCACGCCCGCTACGCCTCCATGTTCGCCGTGGCCCACCAGGCCATCCCCGCCGCCATCGACGAGTTCGTGGTGTACATCGGCGGCGACGTGCCGGTCTGTGCCTACCACGCCTCCGGGGCCGACGAGCTGGGCAAGGAGGTGGCCTCCAGGCTGGCCGACCGCTCGGCGGCGATCATGGCCAACCACGGCCTGGTGAGCATCGGCAAGTCGGTGGACGACGCCCTGCACTCGGCCCTGGTGGTGGAGCACAACGCCCAGATCTTCTGGGGGGCCCAGCAGCTCGGGGATGTCGTCCCCCTGCCCGACGAGGTAGTGACCAACTTCACGGGCGTCTACCAGTTCGTCCGCCAGAACCTCTGGACCGCGAGGGAGTGAAGCCCCGTCGTTCGGGCTAGGCCAGATGGGCCTGGAGCGCTCGCTTGTCGACCTTGTCCATGGCGGTGAGGGGGAGGGCGTCGACCAGGTGAAGTTCGGCGGGGAGCTTGTGGTGGGCCAGGCGGTCGGCGGCGAAGCGAGCCAAGGAGTCGAGGGTGGGTGGCGCCGCCCGGTCGACCGGCACGACGAAGGCGACGCCGACCTCGCCCATGACCGGGTCGGGGCGGCTGACCACGGCGCCCTGGGCCACCGCCGGGTGGTCGGCGAGGACCCCTTCGACCTCCATGGGGTACACGTTGTAGCCACCCCGCACGTACATCTCCCGGGTGCGCCCCACCAGATGGAGCCGGCCGGTGTCGTCGAGCCGGCCGAGGTCCCCGGTGCGAAGGAACCGGTCGGGCCAGAACGCCTCGGCGGTGGCCTCGGGGTCGTTCCAGTAGCCGGCCATGACGGCGGGGGACCGGAGGCAGACCTCACCGACCTCTCCGTCGATGACCGGAGCGCCGGTGGTCGGGTCCCGCAGGGACAGATCCACCCCGGGGTGGGGGCGGCCCACCGACACCTCGGCATCCTCGGGCGGGTCGGTGAAGGCGGTGGCGAGGCCGATGCCGGCTTCGGTGCAGGAGTACCGGGTGGACACCGCCGCGCCGAAGCCGGCCCGGATCTCCCGCACGAGGGCACCGGTGGCCGGGCCGCCGCCGATGACCGCCGCCTTCACCGAGGACAGGTCGGTGGTGGCGAAGTCGGGGTGGTGGAGCATGAGCGCCAGTTGGGTGGGGATGCCGGCGACGGCCGCCATCCGGTGCTCGGCGGTGAGGCGCAGGGCGTCGGCGGCCCGCCACCGCTCGAGCAGGTGGATGGTCCCGCCCTTCATCAGGTTGCCGGCCAGCTTGGTGGTGGGGCCGAGGTGGGCCAGCGGGGTCGCCCCCAGCGACGGCCCGCCGCCGCCCCACCGGCCGCCGGTGTCGGCCTCGGTGATGAAGTCGAGCTGGCGGCCGCTGAAGGTGGCGGCCTTGGGCCGGCCGGTGGTGCCGGAGGTGAACACCACCGCCACCGGCCGGTCGTGGTCCTCGGTCAGCGGAGGCGGGCTCGCCCCCGGCTCAGGCCGCAAGGAGGCGAGCATCGACGCCGCCGACGGGCCGGCCTGGTCGGCGCCGATCACCAGCACCGGGCCCACCCGGGCCAGCACAGCGTCCCGCTCGGCGGCGGTGAGCCGGGGGTTCACCGCGGCGGCCACCGCCCCGACCTTGGCGCAGGCGGAATAGGCCACCACGTGGTCGGGTGAGGTCGGCAGGGTGAGGCCCACCACGTCGCCCTCGGCGACCCCGGCGGCCAGCAGCCCGACGGCCACCTCGGCAGACGCTTCGTGCAGCTCGCGGTAGGTGAGCGCCCAGCCGGCCGGAGCCACCAGGCAACTACGATCGCCCCACCGCCGGGCGGCCTCGGCCACGACGGCCCCCAGCATCACGTTCCCCGGAGCCCCCGCCCGTGCCTGCCGCCAACGCCACCGCCGTCCAGGGCCGCAACCTCCGCCGCCAAGGCGAGGCCACCATGGCCAGCCTGCTCGACGCCGGCGTGGGGGCCATGGCCGAGAAGGGCTACGCCGCTGCCCGGGTGGATGACGTGGTCCGCCTGGCCGGGGTCTCCCACGGCACCTTCTACCTGTACTTCGACAACAAGGAAGAGCTGTTCCGGGCCGTGGCCGAGCGCTGCGCCACCGACACCCAGGCCCTCACCGAGACGCTGGGCGAGATCGGTCCCGACGCCGCCGGCCGGGCCGCCGTGGCCGAGTGGCTGGCTCGCTTCCTCGACCTGTACCGCCGCTACGGCGTGGTGCTGCGGGCGTGGGTCGAGAACCAGGTCACCGACCTGCACCTGGCCCGCCTCGGGGCCCGGTCCTTCGAGCGCCTCACCGCCACCCTCGAGCAGAAGATCGGCGCCGCCTCCGACCTGCCGCCCCGCGAGGTGGAGCTGCGGGCGGTGGCCCTGGTGGCCATGATCGAGCGCTTCGCCTACCTGGTCACCAGCCGGGACTTCGGTTTCGACGATGAGGCCCTGGTCGACACGCTGGCCAAGGTCGTCCATCGGGGCTGGTTCAGCGGCTCGTAGCCGAGGCAGGCCGCAAGCTCACCGCAGGCGCCAATCGGTGCGCTGGCCGGAGCTGAACCGGGCCTGGCCCTCGGCGATGGACTCGGCGCTGGTGCCCAGACCGATGTAGGACCAGGCCATGGCCAGGGCCTGGCTGCGGGAGTGCTCGAGTCCGGACCAGATGGACCGGACCGTCCCCTCCACGGCCCGGGCCGGGGCCGAGGCGATGGCTTCGGCCGCCCACCGGGCCCGGTCGGCCACCTCGACACCGGGAACCACCTCGGTGACCAGGCCGATCTGCTGGGCCCGGGCGGCCGACAGGCGCTCGTGGTTGCCGAGCAGGGTCATGCGCATGACCTCGCCGAAGGGCATCTTCTGGAGCATGTGGATGGGCTCGAAGCTGGCGCACATGCCGTAGGTGACGTGCGGGTCGAAGAAGGTGGCGTGGTCGGCGGCGATGATGAACTCGACCTCACCGAGGAGGTAGAAGGCCCCGCCGCAGGCCATGCCGTTCACCGCCGCGATCACCGGCTTCCACAGGTCGTTGGCCTTGGGGCCGATCCAGTCGCCGGGGTCGTCGAAGTGGAACGGGGTGGAGCCCGACCCGACCCGGACCTCGTCCTCTCCGTCGCCGCCGCTGTCCGGGCCGTCGCCCATCTGCTCGGCCCGGTCGATGCCGGTGCAGAACGCCTTCTCCCCGGCCCCGGTGAGCACAACACAGCGGACGTCGTCGTTGTGGCGCAGCCCCCGCCAGATGGCGCGCAGCTCCCGCTGCATGGCCCGGTTGAAGGCGTTGTGC
>JBBPYZ010000004.1:0-7385 GCA_038199465.1 Acidimicrobiales bacterium
GACTACCGGCGGGTGGCGGCCATCCTCGACGACCTCCGTCCCGGCAGTCCCGTGCTGGCCTGCACGGCCACGGCCAACGACCGGGTGGTGGCCGACGTGTCGGACCAGCTCGGTCAGGACCTGCTGCTGGTGCGGGGGCCGCTGCGGCGCGACGGGCTGTCGCTGGCCGTGCTCGACCTCCCTGACCAGGCCGACCGCCTGGCCTGGCTGGCCACGGTGGTGCCGACGCTTCCCGGCACCGGCATCGTGTACTGCCTAACCGTGCGCGACACCGAGGTGGTGGCGTCGTGGCTCGAGGCCAACGGCGTGGCCGCCCTGGCCTACAGCGGCGAGGCGTCCTCGGGTGATCGCCTGGCCGTCGAGGCCGCGCTGCTCGGCAATCAGATCAAGGCGGTCGTGGCCACCTCGGCCCTGGGCATGGGCTACGACAAGCCCGACGTCGGCTTCGTCGTGCACTTCCAGTCGCCTGGTTCGCCGATCACCTACTACCAGCAGGTGGGCCGGGCGGGGCGCCAGCTCGAGGCGTCGATCGGCGTCCTGCTGCGGGGCGGCGAGGACGCCCGCATCCAGGACTGGTTCATCACCAACGCCTTCCCCGAGCGGGAGGGGGCCGAAGCGGTGGTGGCCCACCTGAGCGACCAGGGCCCCTCGACCCTCGACCAGCTGCTGGCTGCGGTCAACGTGCGCCGCACCCGGCTCGACGCCATGCTGAAGGTGCTGGAGGTGGAGGGGGCAGTCGAGCGGGCCGACCGAGCCTGGACCTGCACCGGCCAGGCCTGGTCCTACGACGACGCCCGGGTGGCCGCCGTCACCGCCGTCCGCCGCCAGGAGCAGGAGCAGATGGGCCGATACGCCGACGGTCCCGGGTGCCGGATGGCGTTCCTGTGCGGGTTGCTCGACGATCCCGACCGCAGCCCGTGCGGCGCCTGCGACCGGTGCACGGGCAGCTCGCTGGCCGTGGTGGCCGAACCGGCGCTGGTGGGGGCGGCCCGCCGCCACCTGCGGCGGCGGCCGATCGTGCTGGCGCCGAAGAAGCAGTGGATCGGCGCCACCCGCACCCGGATCCCGCCGGCCGAGCAGGCCGAGGTCGGCGCCGCCCTGGGTGAGGCGACCGACGGCGGCTGGGGTCCGCTGGTGGCCGAGGACCGTCGAGCCGGCCGCTTCGGCGACGAGCTGGTCGACGCCGCCACCAGCCTGGTCCGCACGGCCCTGGCCCGACCGGCCCCGGCGTGGGTCACCTGGGTCCCCTCGCTGCGCCAGCCTGCGCTGGTGGCCGAGCTGGCCGCCGGAATCGCCGCCCGCCTGGGCCTGCCCGTGGTGCCGGCGGTGGTCAAGGCCCACGAGGTGGCGCCCCAGCGGTCGGCCGCCAACAGCGCCCAGCAGCTGGCCAACGTCCGTGACGCCTTTGCCGTGACCGGCCCGCTCCCGGAGGGCCCGGCCCTGCTGGTCGACGACACCGTCCAGTCGGGCTGGACCCTCACCGTGGTCGCGGCCGCCCTCCGCCGAGCCGGCTGCCCCGCCGTCCTCCCCCTGGTCCTGGCTCGGGCCCGGGGCTGACCGCACCGGTCCTTCCCACGAGGCGGACCCGCAGACCTCGGATCGCCGCCTGCCGTAGATGCGCTCCCGGGCTCAGCCTCGGCGGCCCGCCATCCTCAGGGTGGAGAGAAGACCAACCCGGAGGGGGATTTCCCTCTGAGCGGCCCGTCGCTAGCGTCGCGCCGGTGGCCTGGTGGCAGTGGTTGCGGACCGATCTGGCTCGGCCGACCCTGCCGACGATGCGCCACGAGCTGCCGTTCCTGGTGGGAAGCGCGGCGGTGATCATCGCCGTGGCCCAGCTCAGCGACCCCGGTTCGGCGGCCGACCTCGCGCTCCTCCTGCCCGCCTTCGCCGCCTTCGTGGCCCGCGGCTTCCTGGTCCGGATGCCGGCCGAGGTCTTCGCCGCGCTGGTGCTGGCTCCGGTGGCGCTGGTCGTGTCGCATGACGGCGTGCTGGAGGGGGCGTTCTTCCTAGGGGTGACGCTGACGCTGTACGCGGCCTGGGCCCTTGGCTCGCTGGCCCGGGCGGTGGTGATCACCGCCGCCTCGGCGGCGGTGCCCTGGGTGGTCGCGGTGTGGCTGGCCCCCGACGCCGGGATCGCCTGGACGCCCTGGGTCTCGGCCAACGTGTTCACGTTCTCGATGGGCCGGCTCCTCGGTCGCCAACAGCTGTTGATCGCCCAGCTGGAACGGGCCCGGGAGGCGCTGGCCGAGCAGGCAGTGGCCGAGGAGCGGCGCCGCATCGCCCGGGAGCTGCACGACCTGGCCGGCCACACCCTGGCCGCCATGCTGCTGCACGTGACCGGCGCCCGCCACGTCCTGCGCCGCAACCCGGACGAGGCCGACCGGGCCCTGGTGGATGCCGAGACGGTCGGCCGCTCCAGCCTCGACCAGATCCGGGCCACCGTCGCCACCCTGCGCACCTCCGAGCGGGGCACCGATCCGCCGACCGCCGGCGTCGACGACCTGATGGCCCTGGTCCAGGGCTACCGCCAGGCCGGCCTGCTCATCGAGGCCAGGCTTGACGGGGCCCCTGTGACGCTTGGCGCCGCCACCGGCACGGCCCTGCACCGCATCGCCCGTGAGGCGCTGGCCAACGTGGCCCGCCACGCCCCCCGCAACTCGGTTGACCTCACCCTGGAGGTCGAGGCGCACGGGGTCCACCTCGTCGTGGCCGACCACGGCGTGGCGGGGTCGCCGCCTGACCCCAACGCTGGGCGCTTCGGCCTGGTCGGCATGGGGGAGCGGGCTCGGGCCCTCGGCGGCCACGTCGAGGCCCGGCCCACGCCCGACGGCTGGCGGGTGGACGCCCACC
The DNA here is from genome assembly GCA_038199465.1 of Acidimicrobiales bacterium. Classification (GTDB taxonomy): domain Bacteria; phylum Actinomycetota; class Acidimicrobiia; order Acidimicrobiales; family JAUJNH01; genus JAUJNH01. Next base: position 2,851 of record JBBPYZ010000004.1, read on the forward strand.
TCCCGGCACCGTCGGAACCCAGGGTGCCGACGTGATTCGGGTCCTCCTCGTCGATGACCAGGAGATCATCCGCGTGGGAGTGACCCGCATCCTCGGACGAGACGACGGCTTCGAGGTGGTGGCCGAGTGCGACGACGGCGACCAGGTGATCGACGCCGTCACCGCTCACCGGCCGGACGTGGTGCTGATGGACGTGCGGATGCGCCGCGTCGACGGGGTGGCCGCCACCCGCCTCCTCCACCAGCAGGCCGACCGGCCCCCGGTGCTGGTCCTCACCACCTTCGACGACGACGACGCCCTGTGGGGTGCGCTCGACGCCGGGGCGGCCGGGTTCATCCTGAAGGACGCCGGGGCCGACGACCTGATCGCCGCCACCCGGGCCGTGGCCCGCGGAGCGGCCTGGCTCGACCCGCGGGTGGCGCCCCGGGTGCTGCACGCCTTCCGGGCCAACGTGCGGCCCCAGCTGATCGAAGCGGCGAGGGTGGACCAGCTCACAGGTCGCGAGCACGACGTGCTCCGCCACATGGCCCGGGGCGCGACCAACACCGAGATCGCCGCCGCCCTGTACGTGAGCGAGGCGACGGTGAAGACCCACGTCGGGGCCATCTTCGCCAAGCTCGGCATGCGCGACCGGGCGGCCGCCATCGTGTTCGCCTACGACCACGGGATCGTCGGCGCCCGCCCTGCGACGGAGACAAGCGAGCCCCCGTAGGCCGATGCGCCCCGGGCGATGCGGGCACACGATGGCCCCATGCCCGCACCAGCCGCCATCGACGTTCCCAACTGCCACGACACCGCGGCGGCGCCCGTGATCAGCGTCCGCGGCCTCGAGAAGCGCTACGGGCCCACCCAGGTGCTGCACGGCATCTCGTTCGCGGTGGAGGAGGGCGAGCTGTTCGGGCTGCTGGGCACCAACGGGGCGGGCAAGACCACCACCGTGGAGATCCTCCAGGGCCTCCGCCGCGGCGACGCCGGCTCGGTCTCGGTGCTCGGCCTCGACCCGGCCGAGGCGGGCGACCGGCTACGCCGCCGGATCGGCTCGCAGCTGCAGGATGCGGCCCTGCCCGACCGGATGCGGGTCGGTGAGGCGCTGGCCACCTTCGCCGCCCTCCACCCCGCCCCCCGACCGCTCGACGAGCTGGCGGAGGAGTGGCAGCTCACCCACCTGTGGCGCCGGCCGTTCAGCGCCCTCTCGGGCGGCGAGCGCCAGCGCCTCTTCGTCGCCTTGGCCCTGGTCGGCAGGCCCCGCCTGGTGTTCCTCGACGAGCTCACCCAGAACCTCGACCCGGTCGGCCGACGCCGCACCTGGGACGTGGTGCGCCGCATCCGCGAGGGAGGCACCACCGTGGTGCTGGTCACCCACGACGTCGAGGAGGCCGAGCGGCTGTGCGACCGCATCGTCGTCCTCGACCGAGGCCGGGTGGTGGCCGAGGGGACGCCGGCGTCGATCGTGAGGGCCATCGGCGCTCGGGCCATCGTCACCTTCACCGACGCCGACCTCGACATCCGGCACCTGAGCCACCTCCCCGGTGTGGTCACCGCCCAGCGCCACGGCCTCGAGGTCCGGGTCGAGGGATCGGGCCCGGTGCTGGCCCATGTGGGCGCCCACCTGGTCGCCCTCGACCGCCCCGCCCCCGACCTGCGGGTCTTGCTCCCCACCCTCGAAGGCTGCTTCGTCACCCTCACCCAGGAGGCAACGTCATGACCACCGCCACCGTCACCAATGGCTCCCGCTCCGAAGGGCCGCTCGGGCTCGGCGATCGGCCCGTGCCCTGGACTCGCGGCGGCCGCCGCACCATCCTGCGCCTCGCGGCCATGGAGCTGCGCCTGCTGGCCCGGGAGCCGGTGGTGGTCGTCAGCCTCATCGGCTTCCCTCTGGTGACCGTCCTCGTTCTGGCCGGCGTCTTCGGCCAGGCTCCCGACCCCGACTTCGCCGGCGTCGCCCCGAGCGACCACTACCTGGCCGGCTACGTCGGAGTGGTCCTGGCCTCGATGGGGCTGATCACCATCCCGGTGCACCTGGCCACCCAGCGCGAGCTTGGGGTGCTCCGCCGCTTCCGGGCTTCGGGGGTGAGCGGCGCCGCCCTCGTCGCCCGGGAGATCCTGCTCGGGGTGGTGCTGGGCACGGTCGCCGTCGCCGTGGTGCTGGCGGTCGGGGCGGCGGTGTACGGGCTGCGGATGCCCGAGGACCCGCTCGGCGTCCTCGGGTGGTACCTGGTCGGGCTGGTCTGCTTCATCGCCATCGGCGTCGCCCTCGGCACCCTGCTCTCCACCGGCCGCGCCGCCACCGCCCTCGGGAACTTCACGTTCGTACCGATGTTCCTCCTCGGCGGGGGCGGCCCGCCCCGGGCCGTCATGACCCCGGCCATGCGGACGCTCTCCGACGCCCTCCCGCTCAGCCACGTGATCGGCGGCCTCCGCCAGGCGTGGCTGGGCACCACCGACGATCCCCATGCTCTGTGGTGGCCCCTGCTCGTGGCCGCCATCGCCGTGGTGACCGCCCTCCTCACCGCCCGACGCCGCGCGGGCTGACCGGTCGGTGCTGCCCGTTCCCCGGCTCGTTGCCGGGGGCGGGCCGTCGTCCGGCAGACTCGGGCTGTGCCCAGACCGTCCAGGGATCGACCAGACCGGCCCGAGAGCGACTGGGCGGCCACCTCCGCCTACGGGGAGGGGCCCGAACGGGAGGGCCCCCGAGGGAAGGCGGAGGCATGAGGCCGTCCAGGGAGCGACCAGACAAGCAGAGATGCGACCTGCTGCTGGTGCGCCACGGGCTGTCGGAGTGGAACCTGCTGGGTCGGTGGCAGGGGTGGGCCGACATCCCCCTGGCCCCCGAGGGCGAGGCCCAGGTGGCACAGGCCCAGGCCGCCGTGGAGGCGCTCGGGCTCACCGCCATCGTCCACTCGGGGATGCTGCGCACGGCGCGGACGGCGGAGCTGCTGGCCCAGGGGCTCGGGCTCGGCGCGGTCGAGGGCGACCCGGGCCTGAAGGAGTACGACGTCGGCGAGTGGTCCGGCCTCACCAGAACCGAGATCGAGCAGCACTGGCCTGGGGCCCTCGACGCCTGGTTCCAGGGGTTGCTGGCGGCCACTCCTGGGGGCGAGAGCCAGGACGGCTTCGCCAGCCGCCTCCAGGGCGCCGTGCGCCGGGTGGCGCGGCACCACCCGGGAGGCACCGTGCTGTGCGTCACCCATGGGGGAGCCGTGAGCACCCTGCAGCGGGTCCTGTCGGCGGACCGCACCCAGCGCGGCCCCCGCATCGGCAACCTCTCGGGCCGCTGGGTCCACGTCGAGGGGGAGGGCGGGCGGGTCACCACCACGCTTGGCGAGCTGGTCCACCTGCTCCCACCGGCGGTCGAGACCGAGAGCCCATCGGCGTGAGGGGCACAGAGTGAGAGACGAGGCCTGGGGGCCGCCGTGGGCTCGACCCCGCCACGGCCGCTGGGTGGCCGACACCGTGCCGTCCGAGGCCCTGGTCGGCAACCCGCTGGGCGATCCGGCGGCCCGCCCGCTGTACGTGTGGCTCCCGCCCGGCTACGACGACCAACCGGAGAGGCGGTGGCCAGTGGTGGTCTTCCTCCACGGCTTCGCGGCGCAGGCCGACCAGTGGGCGAACCGGCGGGCCTTCCAGCCCACGCTGCTGGAGCGGATCGACGCCTCAGCGCCGCCGGCCATCGTGGCCCTACCCGACGGCTGGACCAGCTGGGGCGGGGCCCAGTGGCTCGACAGCCCGGCGGTCGGGGCCTATCAGACCTACCTGTCGGTCGACGTGGTGGCCCACCTGGACCGGGCGTACCGCACCGTCGGCGACCGTTCAAGCCGGGCCGTGGCCGGCCACTCCTCCGGCGGGTACGGCGCGGTGCTGTCGGCCCTGCGCCACCCCGAGGTGTGGGGCCGCTGGGCCAGCCACGCCGGCGACGGACTGTTCGAGGCCTGCTTCCTGCCCGACCTCCGGGTCGTCACCCGCACCCTGCAGCAGCGCTACGGCAGCAGCTGGGACGCCTTTTGGGCCGAGGTGGCCGGGCGGGGCCCGCTGTCGCGTGACGACGACTTCCCGCTCCTCAACACCTGGGCCATGGCCGCATGCTTCGCCGAGGGCCGTCTGCCGTGCGATGCCGCCGGCCGGCTCGACCTCGACGCCTGGGCGGCGTGGCTGGCCTGCGACCCTGTCCGCCTGGTCGCCGACCCCTCGTCGCAGCCTGCCGTGCGGTCGTGGCTCGGGGCCTGGATCGACGCCGGCACCCGCGACGAGGTGTACCTCGATCTGGCTGCCACCGCCCTGCACGACGCCCTGCTCGAGGCCGGCATGCCCGCCGAACACCTCAGGTTCGAGCTGCACAACGGCCGCCACGGCGGCCAGGAGGCCCGCTTTCCCGCGTCGATTGCCTGGCTCGCCGCCGAGATGACGGGAACCTGACCCGAAGCGGCCTCCTAGGGCTGGCCGGGCTGCTTTTCCTTGTTCTTGTACCAGTAGATGCCGTATCCGAGGCCCCCGAGGACCAGCAGCCAGAAGAGCTTTTTCCTCATGGCCCGACCGTA
>JBBPYZ010000005.1:0-18360 GCA_038199465.1 Acidimicrobiales bacterium
CTCAGCCACGCTGCTGATGGCCCGGGGCCCGGTGCTGGTGTGCCCGGCCATGCACACCGAGATGTGGCAGCACGCCGCCACCCGGGCCAACGTGGCCACCCGCGTCGCCCGCGGCGTGCACGTGCTGGAGCCGGCCGACGGCCTGCTCGCCGCGGGCGACGTGGGCGCCGGTCGGCTGCGGGAGCCGGCCGAGGTGGTGGCCGCCGCCGAGCGGATCCTCGGGGCCACGGCAGACCTCGCCGGGCGTACCGCGGTGGTCTCAGCCGGCGGCACCCGGGAGGCGCTCGACCCCGTGCGCTTCCTGGGCAACCGCAGCAGCGGCCGGCAGGGCCACGCCGTGGCCGACGCCCTGGCGGCCCGGGGGGCGGCCGTGCACCTGGTTACCACCGTCGACCGGCCCGTCCGCCACGGGGTCACCGTCGAGCGGGTCACTTCGGCGGCCGAGAGGGAGGCCGCCGTCCTGGCCCGGGCGCCGGACGCGGAGGTGGTCGTGATGGCCGCCGCCAAGCTGAAGAAGCAGGACGGCCCTCCCGAGGTGGTCCTCGAGCCCACCCCGGACATCCTGGCCGAGCTCGGCCGGCGCAAGCCACCCGGCCAGGTGCTGGTAGGGTTCGCGGCCGAGACCGGCGACCTGATGGCCAACGCCACCGCCAAGCTCCGGGCCAAGAACCTCGACCTGATCGTGGCCAACGACGTCACCGCGCCAGGGGCCGGTTTCGACCACGACACCAACGTGGTGATCCTGCTGTCGGCCGACGGCTCCGGACGCGAGCTGCCTCTCCAGCCGAAGGCCCTGGTGGCCGAGGCGCTGGTCGAGGCGATCGTGCCGCTGCTGGCGGCAGTGGCGGCCGGAGGCGCAGACCTGCGAACCTCTCCCACCTCATGAAGAACTACACGTTCACGTCCGAGTCGGTGACCGAGGGCCATCCCGACAAGATGGCTGACCAGATCTCCGACGCCGTCCTCGACGCCATCCTCGCCGAGGACCCCAACGGCCGGGTGGCGTGCGAGACCCTCCTCACCACCGGTCTGGTGGTGGTGGCCGGCGAGATCACTACCTCGGCGTACGTCGACATCCCCAGCTTGGTGCGAAAGACGGTGCTGGACATCGGCTACGACGACGCCGCCTACGGCATCGACGGCACCACCTGCGGGGTCATCACCTCGATCGACGAGCAGAGCCCCGACATCGCCCAGGGCGTCGACACCGCCTACGAGGTGCAGACCGGCAAGAGCGGCGAGGACATCCTCAACAGCCAGGGCGCCGGCGACCAGGGGATGATGTTCGGCTACGCCACCGACGAGACCGACGACCTCATGCCCGTGCCCATCTGGCTGGCCCACCGGATGGCCCAGCGCCTGGCCCAGGTGCGCAAGGCGGGCGTCCTCGGCTACCTGCGCCCCGACGCCAAGACCCAGGTCACCTTCGAGTACGAGAACAACATCCCGGTCCGGCTGAAGACGGTGCTGATCTCGACCCAGCACGATCCGGGGATCGACTTCGATGTGCTGCTGAAGCCCGACCTCAAGGACCACGTGATCAGCCCGCTGGTGCCTGAGGCCTTCAAGGGCGACGGCTACGAGGTGCTGTGCAACCCCACCGGCAACTTCGTCCTGGGCGGCCCCCACGCCGACACCGGGCTCACCGGCCGCAAGATCATCGTCGACACCTACGGCGGCGCGGCCCGCCACGGTGGTGGCGCCTTCTCCGGCAAGGACCCCTCCAAGGTCGACCGCTCGGCCGCCTACGCCGCTCGCTGGGTGGCCAAGCACGTGGTGGCCAGCGGGGCCGCCCGGCGCTGTGAGATCCAGGTGGCCTACGCCATCGGCGTGGCCCAGCCCGTGTCGATCATGGTCGAGACCTTCGGAACCGAGCAGGTGGACCCCGACCGCATCAGCGAGATGGTGCACGAGGTGTTCGACCTGCGCCCGGCGGCCATCATCCGCGACCTCGACCTGCGCCGCCCGATCTACCGCAAGACCGCGGCCTACGGCCACTTCGGCCGCCCCGACAAGGAGTTCACCTGGGAGCAGGTCTCCCGCCTGGCGGACGTGAAGTCGGCGCTGGGGCTGTAGGCGGGTTCACCAGCCTTCGAGGGCGAAGGGGTTCAGGATCTGGCGGTGCCAGAGCTGCTGCCGCTCGGCGGCGGTCAGGCGGGCGGCGTCGGCGGCTTCGGCCCATTCCCTTTGGATCACCCCGATCTGGTGGTCGATGATCTCTCGGGCCTCGACCGCGGTGAGCAGGTAGACCTCGGCGGCGGGGAGGCATCCCGCCAGCTGGCTCCACCGGTAGCCGTCCCGCCCGACCGCCATCGCCTGAGCCGCCTGGCCGCCCGAGCGGGTCTGGGGGCAGGTGTCGTAGGCGGGGGTGAGCCGGAGCATTGAGCCATCCCAGAAGGCGGCGTGGTTCCGGGCGTGGTCGTCGGTGTTGCCGACGCAGATGTTGAAGGTGATGCGGGCGAACAGCTCCCGCAGGGTCGCCTTCGGTGCGAGGAACCGGCCCCGGATGGCGTCGGCGAGGTCGGGGTAGGTGGCGTAGCGGCCCATCATCTCGTCGAGCCCGAGGATGGTGAGGGCTGAGACCATCATCCGCCGCTCCCCGGCTCTGGCGGTCCGGTCGAACCGTTCGACGAGCAGCACGTCGTGGCCCAGGCAGCTGGTCACCTCGGTCACGGCCACGCGCAGCCCGACCCGCCGGGCCAGCTCCATGGCGACGCCCTCCGCCTTGACGACGGGGTAGGGCTCGGTGTGGGACGAGAGCTTGGCGATAAGCTTGCGACCGGCGTCGTCCAGGAGCACCTTGGGACGAGCCCCCCCGATCGACGAGCCGTGGAGGAGCGCGTCATCGATCTCGGGCGTGAACGGCTCGCCGGCTTCCAGTCGGTCGGCGGCCAGAAGCATCTCGTCGAGCGTGGCCCGCCCCGAGCGGGCGACGTAGACGTCGGAGCGGGCCTGGAAGTCGAGGGCGCCGATCCGGTCGGAGCCGGACTCGAGCAGGTAGGTGAGGGGACTCAGCCCGATCGGTGCGCCGGTGCTCGCGGAGCGGCCGGACCGGCGATGCTCGATGACCCGCTGCCCCCAGGCATCGGGGCCGGCGTCGTCAATGCAGCCAGCCATGGTGAGCCCGGCCAAGGGTCGCTGCCGCCCGCTCCGCAGCGGCAGCTCGGGCAGGTACAGGGCGACGGCATCCTGGCGGTCGAGGTAGCGACGGCCGTAGTTGAAGGTGACCGTGTCCTCGATGACCTCGAGCTGGCCGGCGACCACCGGCTTGGTCGAGCCGGGCAGCCAGATCCAGACGAAGGCACGCTGAGGTTCAGAAGTCGGCTCAGAAGTCGGCTCAGAAGTCGGCTCAGAAGTCGGCTCAGAAGTCGGCTCAGAAGTCGGCTCAGAAGTCATCGTGGACCGCGCCGGGAGGCTCGCGCACCCGGGCTGGGAGGAGCGCCAGACGGTCGCGGCCGGTGGCCACCAGGGCGGCGAGCTCAGCGGGGTCGGCGCCGAACAGCCGGATCCCGAGCAGGGTCGCCACCTCAAAGGCGATGCCCATGGCGACGGTGGGATCGCCTCGCTCCACCTTGCGGAGGGTGTCGAGCGAGATGCCGGCCCGCTCGGCCAGACCCGCGGCTGTCCAACGGCGCCGACGGCGCTCCTGAGCCACCTGGAGACCAAGGACCCTTCCGGCGTGGAGCGTCTGCGGCGTGTAACTGTGCGCTCGACGCATGTCAGCGTGCCTCAGATCCGGATATACCCACGGGTGAGACTCTAACAGCGACTCTAACCGCCGTCTGCCCGCGCGACGACCTGCTTTGCCTGCGGCCCGTCGGGTTCAGGCAGGATCGGGGGGTGGGGGAGCGGGTGGTCAGCGTGGTGGTGCACGAGGGGGGGCGGGGGGAAGCCGTTCGACTACCTGGTGCCGGAGCACCTCGCCGGCCGGGTGACGCTCGGGACCATGGTGCGGGTCGACCTGGCGGGGCGGCGGCTGGCAGGGTGGGTGGTGGCCGACGGGGTCGAGCCGCCGGCCGGGAAGGTGCTGCGACCGCTGGCCGGGGTACGGGGCCTCGGGCCCGATGGCGAGGTCATCGAGCTGGCTCGGTGGGCGGCGGGGCGGTGGGCGGGGCGGTGGTCCCACTTCCTCGGCACGGCTTCGCCGGAGCGGGTGGTGGGCGGGCTGCCGCCGGCGGCTCCGAGACCGCCTCCGGCCGCTGCCCTCGCCGACGGCGGGCCGGTGGCGTTGGCGGGCGAGGCACTCTCGGGTGGCGTGTCGGTGGTGCGGCTGCCGCCGGCGGCCGACGGGTTCGCTGTGGTGGCCGAGGCGGTTCGGCTCGGGCCGGCGCTGGTGGTGTGCCCGTCGGTCGCCGTCGCCGCCGCCGTGGCCCGCCGGCTGCGCCGGGCCGGGGAGCCTGTCGCCCTGGTGCTGGGGGAGTGGGCTGAGGCCGCCGCCGGGGGTCGGACGGTGGTGGGGGCCCGGGCCGCGGCCTTCGCCCCGGCGCCGGGGCTCTGCTCAGTCGTGGTCCTCGACGCCCACGACGAGTCGCACCGGTCGGAGGCGTCGCCGACCTGGTCGGCGGTCGGGGTGGCCGAGGAGCGGGCGAACCGGGCCGGGGTGCCCTGTGCGCTGGTGTCGGCCTGCCCCCCGCTGGAGCTGCTCGAAGGCCGGCGGCTGGTGACCCCGTCCCGCGGCGACGAGCGGGAGGGGTGGGCGGCGCTGGACGTGGTCGACCGCCGGGCCGACGACCCCCGCGAGGGGCTGTGGTCGCCTCGGCTGGTCGAGCTGGTCCGGCGGACCGAGCGGGTGGTGTGCGTGCTCAACCGCAAGGGCCGGGCCCGGTTGCTGGTGTGCCGCACCTGTCGCGAGGTCACCCGCTGCGAGCGGTGCGGGGCGGCGGCGGCCGAGGACGGAGACGGGCTCACCTGTCCCCGCTGCGGGCTGCACCGGCCCCGGGTGTGCCAGGTCGACGGCTCGTCGCTGCTCGCCGCCGTGCGGGTCGGCGTCACCCGGGCGGCCGAGGAGCTGGCCAAGCTGGCCGGCCGTTCGGTGGCCGAGGTCACCGGCGCCAGCACCGAGCTGCCGGACGCCGAGGTGCTGATCGGCACCGAGGCGGTGCTGCACCGGGTCACCCGGGCCAACGCCGTCTGCTTCGTCGAGCTGGACCAGGAGCTGCTGGCCCCCCGGGTGGGCGCCGGCGAGCAGGCCCTGGCCCTGCTGGCCCGGGCCGCCCGCCTCGTCGGGCCCCGCTCGGCCGGCGGACGGGTGCTGGTGCAGACCCGGCTGCCCCGCCATCCGGTCGTGCTGGCTGCCCTCCACGGCGACCCGGCCCGCCTGGCCGAGGACGAGCGGCCCGTGCGTGAGGCGCTGGCCTTCCCCCCCTTCGCCGCCCTGGCCCGGGTCAGCGGCGCGGCGGCGCCAGCCTTCGTCGCCGCCCTGACGGCCCAGCCGCAGGTCGACGTCGGCGAGCCCGCCGACGGCCGCTGGCTGGTGCGGGCCTCGACCACCGAGGCGCTGTGCGATGCGCTGGCCGCCACCTCCCGCCCGCCCGGCCGACTGCGGGTCGAGGTGGACCCTCCCCGGCTGTAGCGGGCTCAGGAACCAGCCGGGCCGGTCCACCCGCGAGGCATCGTCGCCTCTGAGGAGCTGGAGCCCCACGACCGGGGCCTGAGCTCCTCAGAGTCCTCCTCCACCCCAGGAACGACCCCTCCAGCTCCTCTGAGGCGCTCCCTCCCCTCGAGCGGTGCTCCAGCTCCTCAGAGGGGCGGGTCGCGGTCGATGGCGGGACGACCTTTCTGGTCTCGTCGCCCGTAGGGTCAGCGGCGTGCTGCGGCTCGGCGTGCTCGACCAGTCGCCGGTGTCGAGCGGCTCCACCCCGGCGGAGGCGCTGCGGGAGACGGTGCTCCTGGCCGAGGCGGCCGAGCGGCTCGGGTACACCCGCTACTGGCTGGCCGAGCACCACGGCACCCCCGGCCTGGCCGGCACCGCCCCGGAGGTGCTGGCGGCCCGGGTGGCGGCGGCCACTTCGACCATCCGGGTGGGCGCCGGCGGGGTCCTGCTGGCTCACTACAGCCCGCTCAAGGTGGCCGAGACCTTCGCCGTGCTGGCCGCCCTGTTCCCCGGGCGCATCGACCTCGGTCTGGGCCGGGCCGACGGCGCCTCCCCGGCCACGGCCGCCGCCCTGCAGGCCGGCGCGGAGGGGGCCCAGCACCCCTTCGGCGAGAAGCTGGTCGACCTCCTGGACCGTGTCGAAGGAGATGACCCGGCTCTCCCGGCCGGCGACGGGCCCCAGCCGTGGCTGCTCGCCTCCAGCTCGGACGGGGCCGGCGCCGCCGCCGCCCTGGGCCTGCCTCTGTGCTTCGCCCACTTCATCTCCACCGGCTTCGGGCCTCAGATCGTGGCCAGGTACCGCACGGCCTTCCGGCCCACCGGGCGGCGGCAGTGGTCGGAGGTCATGGCGGCGGTGGCCGTGATCTGCGCTGAGACCGACGAGGAGGCCGAGCGGCTGGCCACCAGCGTCGACGTCTGGAAGCTCGCCGCCGAGGACGCTCGCGGTTGCGTGCCGTCCATCGAGGAGGCTGCGGCCCGCTCGCGCACGGCGCTGGAGCACGCCACCATCGTCCAGCGCCGAAAGGGCCTCGTGGTCGGCGGGCCCGACCGGGTCGCGGACACCCTCACCCGCCTGGCCTGCGACTTCGACGTCGAGGAGCTGGTGGTGCTCACCGTCTGCCATGACCCGAATGCCCGCCTGCGCTCCTACCAGCTGCTGGCCGAGGCCTTCGAGCTGACACCGCCCGATCCGGCCCGCTCGCAGTGATTGCGCCGCCGGAGCCCCGATGCGCACAGCTGACGGCGGCCCGGTCGCGGTTCGCCGACCAAAGGCGTCTGATGTTCGCCCCCGGCGGGTCCGCCTGTTCGTCGGCTCGGGAGCTTCGGCTGGCGTGGACGCCCCCGCCCGGTCGGCTCGGGCTCAGCCGGTCAAAACTTACCGAGCGGAGCGGGGACCTCGTCGACGCCGGCTGTCTCGGCCAGGGGTGGGCCGTCGACCGCAGGAGGCGGGGCCTGGCCGTCCCACTCCCGGCGGCGGCACTCAGCCAGGGCGATGCCGGTGGCGACGGCCACGTTGAGGCTGCCGACCTTGCCCGGCTGGGGCAGGTAGGCGGCGGCGGCGCAGGCGGCCAGCACGGCGGGGGAGAGGCCTTTGTCCTCGTTGCCGACCACCAGGCACAGGTCGCCGTCGAGGGCGGCGACGTGCAGCGGCGCAGCTCCCTCGCACAGCTCCAGGGCCACCGGTCGCAGCCCCTCGACCCGGGCCGCGGCCACAGCCTCCAGCGACGTCACCCCCTCGTGCCACTCGAGGAGCCGCTCCGTGCCCATCGACACCTTGCGCACCGCCGGGTGGTGCGGGGTGGCCGAGGGGCCGGCCAGCCAGACGTGCTCGACGCCGAGCACCGCCGCGGTGCGCAGGATCGAGCCGACGTTGAAGGGGCTGACCACCCCGTCCAGGATCAGCCCCACCCGGGCCTCGGTGGCCCGGCGCCAGGTGCGGTTCAACCGCTTCACCTCCACCGGGCGCAGCTGGCGCCCGGTCACGGCCGGCTGACCCCGAGGATGCGGTAGCCCTGCTTGGCCGTGAGGCGCCGCACGGTGAAGCCCTGGGTGCCGAGCCAGGCGGCGAGGGAGTCGGCGCCGAGGTGGCGCTGGACCACCAGGGTGGCCTGGCCCGCCTCGGCCAGCCGCCCCAGCCAAGCCAGAAGTAGCTGGTGGAGGGCGGCGCCGCCGACCCGGATGGGGGGGTTCGACCAGATCCCGGCGAAGCGCAGCCCCTCGGGCACCTCCTCGGGGGTGCAGGCCCGGAAGCGCATCGGGGCCAGGCCGAGCGACTCGGCGTTTCGGGCGCACAGGTCCACGGCCCGCTCGTTCACGTCCACGGCCCACACCCGGGCGGCTGGCGAGCGCAGAGCCAACGCCAGGGCCAGCGGGCCGTAGCCGCAGCCCAGGTCGAGCAGGTCGCCCGAGGCCGGCACCGGCGGGCCGTGGTCCACCAGCAGCCGGGTGCCGGTGTCGACGCGGTCGCCCGAGAAGACACCCCGGTCGGTGGCGAGGGTGACCGTGCGCCCGAGGTCACGCAGGTGCAGCTCGACCTGGAGGGGGCGGCTGGCCGCCTGCGGCTCGGGATCGAAGTACTGGGGCATCGGTGGGTAGCCTGGCCGCGCCATGCCCGGCTACACCATCCGCACCTACGGGGACCCCGTCCTCAACCAGAAGGCCGCACCGATCACCGACATCGACGGCGCCGTCAGGCGGCTGGCCGACGACATGCTGGCGCCCCTCCGGGAGGTCGAGGGCCTCGGCCTCGCCGCCCCCCAGGTGGGGGTGCTGAAGCGGCTGTTCATCTACGACCTGCACGACGACCAGGGCCCGCAGACCATCGTCAACCCGGTCATCAGCGAGTCGCGGGGCGAGTGGACCTACGAGGAGGGCTGCCTGTCGGTGCCCGGCCTGTACTTCCCCATCGTGCGGCCGAAGGAGATCCACCTCACCGGGTGGGACCTCGACGGCCGCGAGGTTTCGATCGAGGCCGACGAGCTGCTGGCCCGCCTCTTCCAGCACGAGCTCGACCACCTCGAGGGCAGGCTCCTCCTCGAACTGCTCGACGAGGATGCCCGCAAGGAGGCCCTCAAAGAGCTGCGGAAGCGCCGCCTGCGCGACCTCTAGCTCGGATTGGCCCCCTGATGACCGTCGTCATCGCCCACCGCACCCTGCCCCGTGACGCCCCGGAGAACAGCCTGGAGGGCATCCGCCGGGCGGGGGCGCTCGGGTCCGACTACGTCGAGGTCGATGTGCGCCGCACCCGTGACGGCGTCCCCGTCCTCCTCCACGACCCCACCCTGCTCCGCACCGGATGGCGGCCCCGGCGGATCCGCTCGCTCACCCGCGACCACGTGGCCCGGCTGAAGCTGCGGGGCGGGCACCACCTGCCCACGCTGGCCGACGCCCTGGCCCAGGCCCCCGCCGGCCTGGGGTTCGCCCTCGACACCAAGGATCCGGGAGCGGCGCCCGCCACCCTGGCCGCCGTTGAGGAGGCTGGGGCGCTGGGACGGGTCCTGTTGTGGTCCCAGCACGACGAGGCGGTGCGCCACTACGTGGCCCGGGCGCCGGCCGGCACCGAGGTGGCCCTGCTGCGCGACACCAACACCCCGGCCGAGGCGGCCCGCTACCTGGGCGACGCCGAGGCTCTGGGCGCCAGCGCCGTCAGCGTGCACCAGAGCATCCTCGACGACGCGCTGGTCGCCGCCGCCCACGCCCGGGGGCTCAGGATCCACTGCTGGTTCCAGTCGCTCGAGGTCCAGGCGGCCAAGGCGGCCGTGGCCGTTGACGGCATCGTCACCGACTGGCCGGTCGACGCCCTCAGCCGCCTCACCGCCCTCGGCCGCCGCTAAGGCATGCTCCTCAGCCCTGTCAGGCTGCGCCGATGCGGCTCGCCTACCTCGGGACACCGGAGGCCGCCGTGCCCCCCCTGCGGGCGCTGGTGGCCGCCGGGCACGACGTCGAGATCGTCGTCACCCGGGCCGACAAGCGCCGGGGACGGGGGTCGGCCCTGCTGCCCAGCCCGGTGAAGGCCGCGGCGGCCGAGCTCGGCCTTGGTGTCACCTCCGACGTCGACGCCGTGCTCGGCCGGGGCCTAGACCTCGGGGTGGTCGTGGCCTTCGGGCGGATCATCAAGCCCCATGTCCTGTCCGAGGTGCCGATGGTCAACCTCCACTTCTCGCTGCTGCCCCGCTGGCGGGGGGCGGCGCCGGTCGAGCGGGCCGTGCTGGCCGGCGACCCCGAGACCGGGGTGTGCCTGATGGAGGTGGCCGAGGGTCTGGACGAGGGCGGGGTCTACCTCACCCATCGGACGCCGATCGACCCCGGGGAGACTGTCGACGAGCTGCGGGACCGGCTGGTCGAGATCGGCACCAACGTGCTGGTCGGCGCGCTGGCCGAAGGCCTCGGAACGCCGGCGCCCCAGCAGGGCGAGGTCACCTACGCGGCCAAGGTGGCGCCGGAGGAGCTCCACCTCGACTGGGCCGAGCCGGCCGCCCTCAGCCACGCCCGGGTCAGGCTCGGGCGGGCCTGGACCCAGGTGCGGGGCGCCCGCCTCCTCGTCACCCGGGCCGCGAACGCCGACGGCCCGGCCGGCCCCCCCGGTGAGGTGGACGCCGAGCTCGGCGTGGCCTGCGGCGACGGGCGCCGGCTGCTGCTGCTCGAGGTGCAGCCGGCGGGCAAGGGGCCGATGCCGGCCGCAGCCTGGGCCAACGGCGCCCGCCCGGTCGGCGAGCGACTGGGGTAGGAGTGTGCTGAAGTAGAGCGAGGCGTGCGGCGCTGCACCAGGCCTGACCTGCGGTGACGCGATCGTTCACGGCAGCCGAGGCGATTATTTCAGCATGCTCCTAGGAGCGTGCGGCCCCGGGCGGGGCTTCGGCTCAGCCAGACTCCTCCTCGGTGAGAGTCCGACCCCAAGCCTCAGCGCACTCCTCGGCCGCCGCCCGGCGGCTCGCGCTCGAGGCGCTCCACCGCATCGACGACGGGGCCTACGCCAACCTGGTCACCCCGGCCCTGCTCGAGCACTCACGCCTCACCTCTCGCGACCGTAACTTCGTGACCGCCATCGCCTACGGCGCAACCCGGATGCGCCGGGCGCTCGACCACCTGGTCGACCGTCACGTGCGGCGTCCGACCGACGACGAGGTTCGTCGGGTGCTGCGCCTCGGCGCCTTCGAGCTGGCCTACCTGCGCACGCCGGCCCACGCCGCGGTGAGCCAGGCCGTCTCGCTGGCTCCGGAACGGGCCCGGGGCTTCACCAACGCCGTGCTGCGCAAGGTGGCCGCCGATGTGGCCGCCGGGATCACCTGGCCCGATCCGGCCACCGAGCTGAGCTATCCGGACTGGGTGGTCGAGGCCCTGACCGACGACCTGGGCGAGGAGCACGCCCTCGCCGCCCTGCGCATCATGGATGAGCCGGCCGAGGCCACCGAGCGCGAAGACGGCTACACCCAGGACCTGGCCAGCCAGTGGGTGGTCGAGGAGGTCGGCGCCCTCCCCGGCGAGCGCATCCTCGACCTGTGCGCCGCCCCGGGGGGCAAGGCGACGCTCCTGGCCGAGCTCGGGGCCGTGGTCACCGCCGCCGACATCAGCGTCCGACGCTCCCAGCTGGTGGCCGAGAACGCCCACCGGCTGGAGGCTCCGGTGGCCGGGGTGGTGGTGGCCGACGGCCTGGCCGCCCCGTTCCGGCCCCGCTCGTTCGACCGGGTCCTGGTCGATGCGCCCTGCTCGGGACTCGGCGTGCTCCGCCGCCGCCCCGACGCCCGCTGGCGGGTGCAGCCCTCCGACGTCGAGGAGCTGGCCGACCTCCAGCGCCGCCTGCTGAGCGCGGCGTCCCTGCTGGTGCGGCCGGGCGGCGTCCTCCTCTACAGCGTCTGCACCCTCACCGCCGCCGAGACCATCGGCGTCGACCTGCCCCACCTCGAGGCGCTGCCCCCACCCGGCGATCCCTGGGAGCCATGGGGCCGCGGCGCCCGCCTCCTGCCCCACACCCGGGGCACCGACGGCATGTTCCTCCTCCGCCTCCGAGCCCCCGAGGCCGGGAACTCGAACGTGGCAGCCCGCCCCCGCCGCCCGAGGACGCGTCGACGCACCGACGGGGCGGCCCCGTGAGCGCAGCGAACGAGCCGGCGAGGAGCGAGCGACGCCTGTCTGGACTGAGGAGCGACGAGGCGAGCCGCCTTTGCTCGCCGTGGGAGCGACGAGGGAAGGCAGGCGGAGAGCGAGCGACGATGCACCGGCGGGAAACACCGTGAGCGCAGCGAGCGCCCTGCGGGCTCGGGTGCTGGTGGTCTCAACCGGAGTGGCGGCCGGCATCCGCGAGGACCGGGGCGGTCCGGCGCTGGTCGAGCTGCTGGCCGGCGAGGGCTATGAGGTGGACGAGCCGGTGGTCGTGGCCGACGGGCTCGACCGGGTGGCCGAGGCTCTCCGCTCGCTCACCCTCGGGTTTGCCGGCCTGGTGGCCACCACCGGCGGCACCGGGTTCTCCCCCTCCGACGTCACCCCCGAGGCCACCCTCGCCGTCGTCGACCGCCACGCCCCCGGCCTGGCCGAGGCCATGCGAGGAGTCGACCCCCGCGGCCGCCTGGGGAGGGGCGTGTGCGGCACGGTGGGCCGGGCGCTGGTCGTCAACTGCCCCGGCAGCCCCGGCGGCGCCGTCGACCAGCTGACCGCCATCCTCGACGTCCTCCCCCACGCCCTCCGCCTCCTGGCCGAGGTCCCCACGTCCCACTGACCAGGCCGCATCTGAGGCCCGCTCTCGCGCTGCGAGTAGTACCGGTTATACTCACGGGCCGTGAAGGTCGCCGTCTCGCTGCCCGACGCGCTCTTCACCGAGGCCGACCGGTTCGCGGCACGGGTGGGCATCAACCGTTCGCAGCTCTACGCCCGGGCGATCGAGGCCTTCCTCGCCGCCCAGGACGCCGACCCGGTGACCCAGGCGCTCGACGATCTGGCCGTCGAGATCGGGCCCCCGGGGGGCGCGGGCGCCGGCCGGGCCCTCATCGATGGTGGCCTCTGGGAGTGGTGAGGCGGGGCGAGCTGTGGTGGGCTGATCTCGGCGTTCCCGTCGGCTCGGCCCCGGGGTACCGACGTCCGGTCCTGGTCGTCTCCTCCGACCGCTTCAACAGCTCCCGGCTCGCCTCCGTCGTCGTCGCCGCGGTCACCTCGAACCTTCGTCTCGGCGATGCGCCCGGCAACGTCGTGGTGCACGAGCCCGTCCTGGCCCGTCCCTCGGTGGTCAACGTGACCCAGCTCCTCGCCATCGACCGCCAGCTTCTGGAGGAGCGGATCGCCATGGTGACCCGGGCTCAGCTCCGGCAGGTGGACAGCGGCCTGCGGCTCTCGCTCGGCCTGTGAGCACCACCGCAACCGACCTGGTCCGGCCGGCCGTGACCTGTGACGCACCCGCTTTCCGCTGGGCCCGGGTGATGACGATCAGGGGCTGACGAGGGAGTGGCCCTGACCGACGAGAGGTAACCTCGCCTGCGCCGCCGCGGCGCCCGGGCCGGAGGTGCTGCACCCCCTTGGATCCTCGTCACGACGAGCAGCTGCTGCGCAGAGCGGTGGCCCTGGCCGCCTCCGTGCGGGGCCGCACGTCGCCGAACCCCTGGGTCGGCTGTGTACTCGTCGTCGCCGATGGCACCGACGTGGAGGGGGCGACTCAGCCTCCCGGGGGGGACCACGCCGAAGCCCAGGCGCTGGGAACCGCCCGGGCCGGCGGGCTCGACGTGCGGGGCGCCACCATGTTCGTCACGCTGGAGCCGTGCAGCCACCACGGCCGCACGCGGCCGTGCGCTGACGCCCTGATCGAGGCCGGCGTGGCCCGGGTGGTGGTGGGGGTCGCCGACCCCGACCCCCACGTGGCCGGCCGGGGGATCGAGCGGCTGCGGGCTGCGGGCGTCGAGGTCGTGGTCGGTGTGCTGGCCGACGAGGTCGAGCAGCAGCTCGGCCCCTCCCTCCACCACCGGCGCACCGGACGGCCCTGGGTCACCCTCAAGCTGGCCGCGACGCTCGACGGTCGCAGCGCCGCCCCCGACGGCTCGTCGCGTTGGATCACCGGTCCGCAGGCCCGGGCCGATGTCCATCGCGAGCGGGCCGAGCATGACGCCGTGCTCGTTGGGGCCGGCACCGTGCGGGCCGACGACCCTGAGCTGACGGTGCGCACCTCCAGCGGGGCACCGGCCAGCGCCGAGGCGGGCTGGTGGCGCGATCCTCAGCCAGTGACGTCGGGTGGCGTGCAGGAGTCTGTGGGACACGGCGGTTCCGACCCGTTGGGGCGGCTCGGTCGGGAGCCGCTGCGGGTCGTCCTCGGGTCAGCCCCCACCGGGGCGCGGGTCCATCCGTGCCTCGAGCTGTCCGGGGATCTTGGCCAGGTCCTCGACACCCTCGGCGGCAAAGGGATCCTCAGCGTGCTGGTGGAAGGCGGTCCGAGTGTGGCCCGGTCGTTCCACGCCGCCGGACTTGTGAACCGCTACCTGTTCTACGTGGCGCCGGCCCTCTTCGGTGGCGGCGACAGCCTGCCGCTGTTCACCGGCCCAGGCGCCCCTACCATCGCCGAGGTGTGGCGCGGCCGGTTCACTTCGGTCGAGCGGTTGGGCGACGATCTGCGCCTTGAGCTGCTCGCCGACGTGCTCTCGTGAAGATCGCGGGCACGCAGACGAGATCCGCCGTCACGATCGGACGCAGCTGATGTTCACCGGGATCGTCGAGGAGCTGGGCCGACTGGAGGCCCGCGACGGCGGCCGCTTCCGCTTCGCCTGCACCCCCGCCTTCCTCGACGGCGCCGCCGTGGGCGACTCGATAGCCCACAACGGGGCCTGCCTCACCGTCGTCAGCCTCGACGCCGCCGCCTACGAGGTCGACGTCGTCGACGAGACCCTGGCCCGCACCAACCTGGGTGAGCTGGCCGTCGGTGACCCGGTCAACCTCGAGCGGCCCGTGCGCCTGCAGGACCGCCTGGGCGGCCATCTCGTCCTGGGCCACGTCGACGACGTGGGCACCGTCGTCTCCGCCGCCCCCGACCTGGTGGTGGCCCTGGCCCCTGGCCTCACCCGCTACGTGGTGGAGAAGGGCTCGATCACCGTTGACGGCTGCAGCCTCACCGTGGCCGCCGTCGAGGCCGACCGCTTCCGGGTCGCCGTCATCCCCCACACCGCGGCGGTCACCACCCTCGGCCGGGCCCGCCCGGGCGACCGGCTCAACCTGGAGGTCGACATCATGGCCAAGCACGCCGAGAAGCTGCTCGCCGCCCATCTCCCCGGCGGGAGCGCGGCCTGATGGCCCACGCCAGCATCCCCCAGGCCATCGAGGCCATCGCCCGCGGCGAGATCGTGGTGGTGGCCGACGACGAGGACCGCGAGAACGAGGGCGACCTCATCATGGCGGCCGAGCACGCCACGGCCGAGGCCATCGCCTTTTTCGTGCGCCACACCAGCGGGCTCATCTGCGCCCCGATCACCGCCGAGCGGGCCATCGAGCTCGACCTGCCGCTGATGGTGCCGGTCAACACCGAGAGCATGCGCACCGCCTTCACCGTCACCATCGACCTGCGCCACGGCACCACCACAGGCATCTCCGCCTCCGATCGGGCCCGCACCATCCGGTGCCTGGTGGACAGCTCCACCAGGCCCGCCGACCTGGCCCGCCCCGGCCACATCGCCCCCCTGATCGCCCGGGAGGGCGGGGTGCTGAAGCGGGCCGGGCACACCGAGGCGGCCGTCGACCTGGCCCGCCTGGCCGGGCTGGCCCCAGCCGGGGTGCTGTGCGAGCTGGTCACCGAGGACGGGGCGGAGATGCAGCGCATGCCCGACCTCGAGCGCTTCGCGCAGGAGCACGGCCTCCTGCTCATCACCATCGCCGACCTCATCCGGTTCCGGCGCCAGACCGAGAAGCTGGTCACCCGCCTCAGCGAGGCCACCATCCCGACCCAGTGGGGTGACTTCAACTGCGTGCCCTACCGCTCGCTGCTGGACGGCGAGGTCCACCTCGCCTTTGTGCGGGGGGCGGTCAGCGGCGAGCAGGACGTGCTGGTGCGGGTCCACTCCGAGTGCCTGACGGGCGACATCTTCGGCAGCCGGCGCTGCGACTGCGGCCAGCAGCTGCACGCGGCCATGGCCCTCATCGACAGCGAGGGCCAGGGGGTCGTCGTCTACCTGCGGGGCCACGAGGGCCGGGGCATCGGCATCGCCCACAAGATCGCCGCCTACGGCCTGCAGGACGCCGGCCTCGACACCGTCGACGCCAACACCGCCCTCGGCCTGCCCGTCGACAGCCGGGAGTACGGCATCGGCGCCCAGATCCTCAACGACCTCGGCATCACCACCATGCGCCTGCTCACCAACAACCCGGCCAAGCGGGGCGGTCTCGAGGGCTTTGGCCTGAAGGTCACCGAGCGGGTGGCGCTGCCGACCAAGCCCACCCCTGAGAACATCGGCTACCTCCGCACCAAGGTGGCCCGCCTCGGCCACCTGATGGACGACCTCGGCGCCCACGGCGACCCCCTGTCATGACGGGGGAGGGTGCGCCCGAGCTGGCGGTGGAGGCCGCCGGGGCCAGGGTGGCGGTGGTCGCCGCCCTGTGGCACCACGAGATCACCGACGCCCTGGTGGCCTCGGCTTGCGCGGCGATCGCTGCCGCTGGCGCCGAGGCGACGGTGGTGCGGGTGCCGGGCGCCTTTGAGCTGCCGGTGGCGGCCCAGGCCGCGGCCCAGGCCGGCTTCGACGCCGTGGTCGCCCTCGGCGTGGTCATCCGGGGCGGCACCCCCCACTTCGACTACGTCTGCCAGGCGGCCACCACCGGCCTCACCCAGGTGGCGGTGGCCACCGGCGTGCCCGTGGGCTTCGGCCTTTTGACGTGCGACACCGAGGACCAGGCCCTCGCCCGCTCGGGCCGACCCGGCTCCACCGAGGACAAGGGCCGGGAGGCCGCTGAGGCGGCGCTGGCCACCCTCCGTGCCCTGCGAACCCTGCGAGAGTGCCCACTTCTGGTCCCTCAGGCCACCGAAGGTGGGCACGTCTTGAGGACGTGGCGCCGGCCGAAACGCAGCCGACCCTGAGGCCGGCGGCGGCTACCTTGCCCAAACGTGCTGCGCCTCGTCCTGCCCAAGGGTTCCCTCGAGCGGGCCACGCTCGAGCTGTTCGAGGCGGCCGACCTGCCCGTCCTGCGCTCCTCGGCCGTGGCCTACCGGGCCACCATCGACGACCCCCGCATCGACGAGGTGTGGGTGCTGCGCCCCCAGGAGATCCCCCGCTACGTTGCCGACGGAGCCTTCGACCTGGGGATCACGGGCCGCGACTGCATCGAGGAGACGGCCAGCGACGTGGTCAGCCTGGGCGAGCTGCGCTACTCCAAGGCCACGGCACTGCCGGCCAACATCGTCCTGGCCGTGCCCCAGGACTCGCCCTGGCGCTCGGCCGCTGACCTCCCCCCCGGGGTCAAGGTGGCCACGGAGTACCCCGGTCTCACCCGCCGCTTCTTCGACGGCCTCGGCATCGACGCCCAGATCGAGCTGTCCCACGGCGCCACCGAGGCCAAGGCCCCCACCTTCGTCGACGCAGTCGTCGACCTCACCGAGAGCGGCGCGGCGCTGCGGGCGGCGGGGCTGCGAATCATCCAGACCGTCCTCAGGTCTTACACGGAGCTGATCGCCAACCCGGCCAGCCGGGCCGATCCCGCCAAGGCCCACGCCATGGACCAGGTGCAGACCCTGCTTCAGGGCGTCCTCGAGGCCCGGGGCCGGGTGCTCCTGAAGCTGAACGTGTCCGAGGCCGACCTCGACCGGGTGGTCGGCGTCCTGCCCTCGATGCGGTCGCCGACGGTGTCCAAGCTGTTCGGCGGCGACGGCTACGCGGTCGAGACCGTGGTGGCCAAGGACCAGATCAACGTGCTGATCCCCGACCTGAAGAGCGCGGGCGCCACCGACCTGATCGAGATGCCGCTGTCGAAGATCGTCCATTGAGCGAGCCGACCCCGCCCACCGGCCGCCTCCAGGGCGTCGTGACCTCCTACGACGACCACGCCGGCTTCGGCGAGGTGGATGCCGGCGGCGCCCGCTACTGGTTCCACTGCACCCGGCTCCTCGACGGTTCCCGGCACGCCGAGCCCGGCCAGCTGGTCGGCTTCCGCCCCGTGCCGGGGCACCTCGGTCGCTGGGAGGCCGCCGACGTCGGCTGAGGAGCCCGGGCGAACGGGTTCCGCCGCCGGTCAGGCCCGCGTCGGCACGCCGCCCGCCACACCGGTGGCAGCCGGGGTCAGCCGCCGTCCATGCCCTCGGGGCGGGGGACGCCGGCGGCGCCGGCATCGAGCGCCGCCTTCAGCTGCACGAAGGCCAGGCGGATCTGGGCTAGGCCGTCGGCCAGGGTGCCCTCGACATCGCCGAGGCGATCGCCGAGGCCTTCAACGATGCTGGCCATGGCGTCGATGGCCAGCTGGGCGTCGGCCAGGTTGGGCGGCTCGGCGGTGAGGTGGATGCGGGCCAGCTCGAACAGCTGGATGGCGTGGTTGCCCACCACGTAACGGGCCGGGGTGTTGCGGATGGCGGCCAGCTCCTCCTCCATGGCCCGTTCCGCGGCGGCCGGATCGGGCTGGGTGGGAGGGGGTAGAGGAGGGGTCGACTCGCCGCCAGGGGTCCAGAGCCCGCTCATGGGTGTACCCTACGTCGGACAACTGAGCGTGGAAGCGGGGCTCCAGCAACAAGGGAGGCTCCCACCCGGCCACCAACCCCTCGGGGGACGTGCGCCGAGGTCACAACGACAAAGGGCTCCCCTCCGGCGACGGAGGCCGGCGCTCCC
>JBBPYZ010000006.1:0-2032 GCA_038199465.1 Acidimicrobiales bacterium
GAGCTCGACCCGGCCCGCACCGCGGCCCTGGTGGCCAGCCTGCCGGGCGGCCAGGCCCTGCTCACCACCGCCGGTGACATCCCCCCGGGCATCGCCGCCGCGGCCACCGTTCGGATCTCCGGCGGCCGGCTCGAGACCTGCTGAGCCCTCTCGTGCCTTGCTGGTCGTGGCTCGGCCGGGGTCGGCCTGCCCGCCGGAGCCCGTCGCTTGGTTGGGAGGTACTTGCGCCGGCCGCAGGGCCGGGGAGGGTGGGGCCATGGCCGACGGCGACCCGACCGGCGTGGAGCCTCACTCCGCCGACCCGCGCCTGGGATGGCCCCACTGGCCGGCCGAGCCCGACCGTCCTTCCTCCGAACCGCCGCCCTGGGCCCGAGCGGCCCCGTCGAGCGGGAGGGCCACGACCTCGCCGCCGCGACGGCCACCGGCCGCTCCGCCTCGGCCCGAACGGGGACGGTTGGGGTTGGTCGCTGCGGTCGTCGCCGTCCTGCTCGTCGGAACGGTGACCGTGGCCGTGCTGTGAGGACCCGAAGCGTCTGCAACGGATCTGCGCCCGCTTGTCGCCGGCCAAGATCGAAGGGTTCGTCCGCAAGTGGCTGGCCCGGCTCCCGCACCCGTTCACCCCCGCTGACCGCCGGGCCGGTTACCGCAGGGCGGGCAGGTTGGGCAGCCGGCGACCGATCCCGAAGTCACGGGTGTCGGTGATCGTGGTTTCGGTGCGAAGAGCGACTCCTTCCTTGAAGTAGCTTGATGCGGCCGTCGTTCACGGCGATCCAGCTGGTCCGCCAGTGGGCTGTCCTCGGCAGGCGCCTGTTGGCGCAGGGGAGCGCGCCGACCGTGATCCTGACCGGCAGGATCAACTCGAGCTCCGTCTAGCCTCATTGGCTCTACCTCCTGCGGCTTCGATCCCCTGTTGCGGGGGGCGCCGAACGAGGCGCTGGTGCGGGTAGGGGCTGAGCGGGCGGTGGTGCGGGCCGAGGGGGAGCGGGAGGGCCGCAAGCTGCTGCTCGAGGCCGAGGTGCCGGCCCGGGGGGGCCGGGTGCGGGTGCACGCCGGAGGGGTTGACCGTCATCGTCGGGGGCAATGGGGAGGGGAAGACCAACCTGTTGGAGGCAGTGGGGTGGCTGGCCACGCTGGCGTCGTGGCTCACCGATTTCCGGAGCTATGAGAGCGCTGAGCTGGTGCCGGCACAACCGCTCCAACTTCATCAGTCAATCCACGAAGAACGTCAAGACAGGTGAACCGCCAGCCGCTGGGGCGCAGCCGCGAGCTGCTGGGGGCGCTGCGGGTCAGCGTGTTCAGCCCCGACGACCTGGCCCTGGTCAAGGGCGGGCCCGAGGGGCGTCGCCGCCTGCTCGACGAGGCGCTGGCCAGCGTCGGCGCCCGCTACGGGGCCCTTCAGGACGACCTGGCCAGGGTGCTGAAGCAGCGGGGAGCCCTGCTGAAAGGGGTGGAGGGGGGCCGGCTCGACGAGTCGGCGGCGCTCACCCTGGACGTGTTCGACGCCCGGCTGGCCACGGTGGGGGCGGCGGCGGCCTCGGCCCGCCGCAACCTGGTGGCTCGCATCGCACCGGTGGCCGGCATCGCCTACGACCGCCTGGCTGGACGGGCCTCGTCGCTCGAGGTGGCCTACGAGACGGCCTGGGGCCACGACGAGGCCGACCTGGCTGCGGCGCTGGAGGCGGCCCGGGGCGATGACGTGCGCCGCGGGGTCTCCACTGTGGGCCCGCACCGTGACGAGCTGGGCCTGTCGATCGGCGGGTTGGCGGCGCGGACCCACGCCAGCCAGGGGGAGCAGCGGACCCTGGCCCTGGCCCTGCGCCTCGCCGTGCACGAGGTGGTCACCGACGTCGCCGGCTCGGCCCCGATCCTGCTCCTCGACGACGTGTTCTCCGAGCTCGACCCGGCCCGCACCGCGGCCCTGGTGGCCAGCCTGCCGGGCGGCCAGGCCCTGCTCACCACCGCCGGTGACATCCCCCCGGGCATCGCCGCCGCGGCCACCGTTCGGATCTCCGGCGGCCGGCTCGAGACCTGC
>JBBPYZ010000007.1:0-2032 GCA_038199465.1 Acidimicrobiales bacterium
GCCAGGCCCGCCCGCTCAAGCCCGCCACCCCGCACCTCGACCCGCACCCGGGTACTGCGCTCGCAGCCCGGCGCCTCGCACCTCCCGACGACGTCCACGGCCAGAGGATGCCTGACCGGTGTGACGGCGCCGCGGATCCCCGGCTGCGTGCCGCTACTTGGGGGTACCGAGCGGGCCCTGGTCGCCCGCCGTCGCCGTCGTCGTTGTCGCCGCCGGAGCCGTTGTCGCCGCCGGAGTCGTTGTCGCCGCCGGAGTCGTTGTCGCCGCCGGAGTCGTTGTCGTCATCGGTGCCCGCCGGATCCAGGGGCTGGCCGCCACCCGGTCGATGGCCCAGGTGCACAGCACCCCGCCCAGGAGCCAGCCGCCCAGCAAGGCGAGGGCCCCCCCGGCGGCATCGAGCCAGTAGTGGTTGGCAGTGGCGATGATGGCCACCAGGGTGATCACCGGGTGGAGGACGAACAGCGTGCGGGCCCAACGCGTCCGCAGCCGGGGCCACGCGGCCAGGCAGCACCACAGGCTCCAGGCGAAGTGCAGGCTGGGCATGGCCGCGTACTGGTTGGAGAGCTTGGCGATGGCCCCCCCCTCGAAGTTCCAGAGGCCGCCGATGGTGTGGAGGGTGTCGACGTAGGCCCCCATGCCGAACGCCGGGCTGATCAGCCGGGGCGGCATGAGGGGGAAGGCCAGAAAGCCGACGAGCCCGAGGAGGGTGGTGCAGGCCAGCGACCAGCGCCACCGGAGGTAGCGGTCGGGGTGGCGGAGGAAGAGCCAGGCCAGGACCCCGGCGGTGACGAGGAAGTGGGCGCTGCCGTAGTAGACGTTGAACGCCTTCATCACGGGGCGCACCCCGAGGAAGAGCCGCTGGATGGTCTCCTCGTGGTACAGCCCGATGGCCCGCTCCAGATTGATGACGACCCGGGCGTTTCGGAAGGCGTGGGTGGGCGAGGTCGAGCCCGAGCCCTGGCTGTTGCGGGCCAGGGAGTACAGCTCGTAGAACACAACGACGGTGAGGATCTCGCGCCACCAGCGCAGGCGCGGCGGTTGCAGGGTCGAGACGCCGCTGGCGTCGGCCGGGTCGGTGACCTGCTGCACCCTGCGTCCTCTCCTTCCGAGCAGGGGCGTAGGTTAGGCCCCGGTGCCCCCCGACCGACCGCGTGGGCGGGCCCTGACCCTCGCCCTCCTCGGCCTCATGGTCGCCTGCGGGCGCACCAGCCCGACCGGCTCCCCGACCGAGGTGGTGGCGGCGGCGCCGGGGGCGACCCTGGCCGCCGGCCCGGCCCAGGTCACCATCGAGCGCTTCGGCCTGCGGGCCGAAGGCGTGGTCGACCTGGCCCGGGAGTCGGCCCGCCTCGTCGTGACCGACGCCACCGCCCGCGGGGCGGCGCCGGTCGAGGTGCTGGCCGTCGGCGAGCGGGCGTGGACCCGACCGGTGGGCGCGGCCACCTGGACCCCCGCCGACCCCGAGGCCGCCGGCCTGCTCAGCCTGCCCGGCGGGCTGCGCTCGGGTGACCCCCGGGCCGCGGTGGCCCTGGTCGGCGGGGTGAACCGGGTGACGGTCTTCGGGGGGCTGCAGGTCCAGTCCACCTCCACCGTCCGCTACGACGCCTTCAGCGACCCGGTGGCCGCCGCCCGGGGTGCCGGCCCCGCCACGGCCCCTCGCCTTCTGGCCCTGGCCGCCGAGGTCAGCCACAGCATCCGGATCGACGTCTACGTCGACGCCGACCGGCGCATCCGCCGCCTCGAGGTGCCCGAGGATCTCCGTAGCGCCACCCCGGTCACCCGTCCCGACACCAACCGGGTTTCGGCCACCATCGACTTCGTCCGCTTCGGGGTGGACCCCGGCGAT
This sequence comes from Acidimicrobiales bacterium, assembly GCA_038199465.1. Classification (GTDB taxonomy): domain Bacteria; phylum Actinomycetota; class Acidimicrobiia; order Acidimicrobiales; family JAUJNH01; genus JAUJNH01. Next base: position 1,844 of record JBBPYZ010000007.1, read on the forward strand.
CTCAGCCCGCCGGCCTGAGGCCGTCTACCTCGGGTTCGAGCCGAAGGCGGCGCCGGCCCGGATGGCGGCCAGGTCCCGCTCGTCCTGGGCGTCGAAGCGGTCGCTGGCCGAGCCGAAGACGCTGCCCACGAGCGACGGGTCGACGGCGTAGAACATGACGCTGCCGGGGTTTCGGGAGTGGCCCCCTCC
>JBBPYZ010000008.1:0-3608 GCA_038199465.1 Acidimicrobiales bacterium
AGCGGTGACGTTCGACTTCTGGAACACCCTGGTGGTGGACGACATCTCCGAGGTGCGTGACCGCCGCCTCACCGCCTGGCTCGGCCTGCTCGAGGGGGCCGGCTTCGCCGTCGAGCGGGCCGCGCTCGACGCCGCCCACGACGTCGCCTGTAGGCGGCAGACGGCCTGCGGCGGTCAGCCCACAGGATCGGGATGAGCTGCCTCCGGATCGGGTGGCTGACCCGCCGCTTCGTCGGGTAGGGCCGAGCAATGGGCTCCCTCGACGAAACCAACCCGTCCCTCTGGGTGAGCACGACGGCCGCCGCTCCACGGCACGGGCCGCTGGGCCATGACATCAGGGTGGACGTGGCCGTGGTCGGTGCTGGGATCGCCGGCCTGAGCGTGGCCCGGCTCCTGGCCGCCCAGGGGGCCACGGTGGCCGTGATCGACGCCGGGCCGGTCGGCGCCGGGGTCACCGGCTACACCACGGCCAAGGTCACTGCGCTGCACTCGCTCATCTACGCGAGGTTGCGGGAGTCGTTCGGGGCCGAGGCGGCGGCCGTCTACGCCACGGCCAACCAGGCGGCGATCGGCAAGGTGGCTGAGCTGGCGGCCGACGACGGGATCGACTGCCAGCTCGAGGCGGGGCCCGCCTTCACCTACACCTGCGAGACCGGGCAGGTCGACGCCATCGAGCAGGAGGTGGCGGCGGCTATGGACGCCGGCCTGCCCGCCTCGTTCACCACTGACACCGAGCTGCCCTATGACGTGCTCGGCGCCATCCGGGTCGAGGACCAGGCCCAGTTCCATCCCCGGATGTTCTGCCTGGGCTTGGCCGCGGGCATCGTCGCCTCCGGCGGCGCGGTGTACGAGCGGACCCGCGCCCTCGATCTCGACGGGCGCACGGTCGTCACCGACCGCAGCCGGGTTACCGCTGACGCCGTGGTCGTCACCACCCACATCCCGGTCCTCGATGCCGGCGGCTACTTCGCCCGCATGGAGCCCAAGCGCTCCTACGCCGTCGCCGCCCGAGCAGCAGGGGAGCGACCCCGGGGCATGTACATCAGCGTGGAGCAGCCCACACGCTCCATCCGCTCCACCACCGACGGCTGGCTGATCCTCGGGGGTGAGGGCCACAAGGTGGGCGAGGACGAGGACACCACCCGGCGCTACGCCGCCCTGGAGGCGTGGACGGCCGAGCACTTCGGCGCCACCGTCGAGCACCGGTGGTCGGCCCAGGACTACGTCTCGGCCGACCACCTCCCCTTCGTGGGCCCCCTGCCCGGCCACGACGGAGCCTTTGTGGCCACCGGCTTCGGCAAGTGGGGCATGACCAACGGCGTGGCTGCGGCCATGATCCTGAGCGACCTGGTGCAGGGCCGGGAGAACTCGTGGGCCGCCACCTTCGACTCGACCCGGGTGGCGCTCAAGCAGAGCGCCAAGAAGCTGGTCACCGCCAACGTCGACGTGGCCAAGCGGTTCATCGGCGACCGGGTGGCCACGCTGCGCTCGCCCGACGCCGACGAGCTGGCCCCGGGCACGGGCGGGATCGTCACCCTCGGAGGCGACACCGTGGCCGCCTTCCGGGATGTCGACGGCGCCCTGCACGCCCTGTCGCCCACCTGCACCCACCTCGGGTGCCGGGTCAGCTTCAACACCGCCGAGCGCAGCTGGGACTGCCCCTGCCACGGGTCCCGCTTCGACATCGACGGCCAGGTGCTGCAGGGCCCGGCCACCAAGGATCTGCTGCCCAAGGGCCTGGACGACAACAGCTCCTGACCGCAGCGGGACCGACGTCCCTGGCTCGCACCAGTCGTTGGCATGCTGTCGGAGCGGATGCGCTCCCTCTCGGAGCGTTGATCCCCGCCGACGACGATGCCTGCCGCCACCTCCGACCTGCGCACCCGGCTCGACGGGCTGATGGTGGGCGACCAGCACCAGCTGCGCCGTCGCCTGCAGCGGGCTGAGCGGTCGGCCTCCGAGCGCCGGGAGGCCGAGCTGGCCAGGGTGGCCGCCGCGTTGGAGGCGGCCGAGCTGAAGGTGGCCCGGCGCCGGGCCGGCGTGCCCACTCCCCGCTACCCGGCGGGGCTGCCGATCGTGGAGCGGCGCGACGACCTGCTGGCGGCCATCGCCGAGCACCAGGTGGTGGTGGTGGCCGGCGAGACCGGCTCGGGCAAGAGCACCCAGCTGCCCAAGCTGTGCCTCGAGCTGGGCCGGGGGGTGCTGGGCTACATCGGCCACACCCAGCCCCGCCGGCTGGCCGCCCGCACCATCGCCGAGCGGGTGGCCGAGGAGCTGGGTGGCGAGGTGGGCGGCGCCGTCGGCTACGCCGTGCGCTTCACCGACCGGGTGGGGCCGGACACCCTGGTCAAGGTGATGACCGACGGCATCCTGCTGGCCGAGGTCCAGCGCGACCGTCTGCTGAGCGCCTACGACACGATCATCCTGGACGAGGCCCACGAGCGCAGCCTGAACATCGACTTCCTACTCGGCTACCTCCGCCAGCTGCTGCCCGAGCGCCCCGACCTCAAGCTCATCATCACCTCGGCCACCATCGACACCGAGCGCTTCTCCCGCCACTTCGGTGGCGCCCCGGTGGTGGCGGTCTCCGGCCGCTCCTACCCCGTCGAGGTGCGCTACCGGCCCATCGGGGCCGAGCCCAACGACGACCGCGACCAGGTGCAGGCCATCGGCGACGCCGTGCAGGAGCTGGTCGCCGACGGCCCCGGCGACGTCCTCGTCTTCCTGTCGGGCGAGCGGGAGATCCGCGACACCGCCGAGGCGCTGGCCAAGCTCGAGCTGCCCTCCACCGAGGTGCTGCCCCTCTACGCCCGGCTGTCGGCGGCCGAGCAGCATCGGGTGTTCTCGGCCTCCCGGGGCGGCCGCCGGGTGGTGCTGGCCACCAACGTGGCCGAGACGTCGCTCACCGTCCCCGGCATTCGGTCGGTGGTCGACCCCGGCACGGCCCGCATCTCCCGCTACAACCGGCGCACCAAGGTGCAGCGCCTGCCCATCGAGGCCGTGTCCCAGGCCTCGGCCAACCAGCGGGCCGGGCGCTGCGGCCGGGTGGCGCCCGGCACGTGCATTCGCCTGTACGCCGAGGATGACTTCGCCGGCCGCCCCGAGTTCACCGAGCCCGAGATCCTGCGCACCAACCTGGCCTCGGTCATCCTGCAAATGGCCGCCCTCGGCCTGGGTGACGTGGCCGCCTTTGGTTTCCTCGACCCGCCCGACGCCCGCAGCATCAAGGACGGCGTGGCCCTGCTCGAGGAGCTGGGCGCCCTCGACCCCACCTCGCCCGGCCACCCCAGCGCCCGCCTCACCCCCCTGGGCCGCCGGCTGGCCACCCTGCCCCTCGACCCCCGCCTCGGGCGCATGGTGCTGGAGGGCGAGCGCAACGGCTGCCTGGGCGAGGTGCTGGTCATCGCCGCCTACCTGGCCATCCAGGACCCGAGGGAGCGTCCGACAGGCAAGGAGCAGGCGGCGGCCGAGGCCCACCGGCGATTCGCCGACCCCGACTCGGACTTCGTCGCCGTGCTCAACCTGTGGCACCACCTGTGGCAGCGCAAGGCCGAGCTGGGCTCCAGCCAGTTCCGCAAGCTGTGCAAGGCCGAGCACCTCAACCACCT
>JBBPYZ010000009.1:0-15761 GCA_038199465.1 Acidimicrobiales bacterium
ACCCCGACGTCCACCGAGAAGGTGATGAAGCGGTTCGACGCGGGGAGGGGCACGGGGGTCGCCGTCTGGAAGGTGGCGGCGTTGACCGGAGCGGGGACGGCGCCGGTGGCGGTCACGTCGGCCAACACCTGGTTCTCGTCGCCGCCGCCGAACACGTTGCCGATGGCCTGGGCCACCGGCCGGACGAAGGTGTTGTAGACGCTCGCTGAGCAGCCGGTGGTCCCCGCGTTGGAGTTGAAGGACCCGATGATCCCGTCGCATGCCGGGCCGTTGATCCACGCAGGATGAGCGGTGTAGGTCATGTTCAGCGGGCCCACGCCGGTGTAATCGTCCAGGAAGACGGCGCTCGCCGGCGTGGCGACGTTCTCGAAGTCCTCGAGGAACACCACGACCGGGTCGGCGGGCGCAGGTGGAGGAGCAGCCAGGGCGGGCGATGCCGCCAAGGTCGTGCCGGCGACCAGGCCGCTGAACCCGAGCAGGCAGGCAGCGAGCGCCGACCGGGAGCCCACCATTGCTTTCGTCGACTGTCGTTTTATCCCGTGCCTCTCAAAGGTTTCGTTGTCATGCGGGCTATATCGTACGGACACAGAAACCTTCGACACTGGCATTGCCTCCTGTGGGGGGAGAGGCCCGCGCACCCGCAGCCTCGATGTGTGGTTGCCGGTCCGGGCACCGGTGCTGACCCAGCGACGACGCCGGGCGTCAGCTTCCGCCTCACCCGGTCGACCAGCTTGGGCAGTCGACTGAGGCGGGGATTGCGGGTTCCCACACCGGTGACGTAGACCACGTCATAGCCCACCTCGGCGAACCGGACCGCCTTCCGCTCGGCCTCGATGTTGTGGTAGCCGAGCGGCCAGGCCGAGTAGAACAGCAGCGGCCGGCGAGCCGCGCTCACCGGGCCTGGAAACCGTGGCGGGCGGCGCGGTGCTTCCAGAGCATGAGGTAGTAGTCGGTCAGGGCCCGGACGGCCTGCTTGCTGAACGGGTGCTTCCTGGTGAAGTGCCCGTACTCGTGCTGGATCTTGGCCTCGGGCACGTAGTGAACCTCGAAGCCCGCCTCCCAGACCCGGAGGCACCAGTCGGTGTCCTCGCCGCCGTGGGAGAAGATTCTTTCGTCGTAGACGCCAAGGACCGGGAGCAGCTGGGACCTGTAGCACTGGCAGGCTCCCATCACCCAGTCGACCGGACGGGCAACGGCATGGTCGAAGTCACGCATGAGGTGACGGTCGAGCAGCGTCGAGTGGGCAAAGAACCGCTGGAAGGGCGGTCGGCACAGGAACGGGAGGCTGGGCGGCGGCACGGTGCGGCACGACTCCTGGATGGTGCCGTCAGGGTTGAGGAGCTGTGCCCCGACCAGGCCGACCTCGGGACGGGCGTCCAGGTAGGCCACCAGCGCCTCGATCGAACCCGGGTGGGGAACGGTGTCGGCATCAAGCATGAGGATGGTGCGGCCCGTGGCCAGCAGCAGGGCCTGGTTGCGGGCCCGGGTGATCCCTCGGTTCTGCTGGTTGCGGATGACGGTCGCCTCGGGGTGGCGTCTGAGCAGCTCGGCCGTTCCATCGCTCGAGCCGTTGTCAACCACGATGACCTGAGAGGCGAGGCCCCCTGTTGCGGCGGCGAGGGCGGGCAGCAGCCTCTCGAGGTGGGGGCCGTCGTTCCACGACACCACGCACACCGACACGTCGAGGGCCGAGGGGATGGAGGGGTCAACGGCCATCGTCAACCCCCTCCGTCCGGGCGAGCCCGACCATGGCGCTGAGGACCCCCAGGGTCCCCCACAGCTGGACACCCCCGCTCTCGAGCAACGTGACATCGAAGAGGTTGTGCACGAGCATCCCCAGAAGCGATGCGAGCAGAGCGGCCCCCACCACGGCGATACCCCGATGGCGCGAACGGCGCACCTCGACAGCACCCCGAAGAGCCACGGCCACTACCGCCCCAAATGCGGTGAAGCCCACCAGACCCTGTTCGACCAGCAGCTGCAGCCCGAGGTTGTGGGCGTGCGGCGGAGGCTGGAACTGGGTGTCAGCCAGGAACTGCTTGCCACTCACCCTCACGGTCGCGTAGCTGCCAGGGAAGCCGCCCAGGCCCGTGCCGATCACCGGCTCCTCGACCCAGATGGAGAAGGCCGTCGACCAGATGTCGCGCCGGCCGGCGATCTCGGCGCCCTCCTGGCCCCCAAGGGCGAAGCGCTCGGCCATCACCGAGGGAAGTCCGAGCCCCACGCCGATCACCGCCACGGGCGCGAGGAGCAGCAGCCACCTTCCCCGCAGCAGCAGGAACGGCATGACGAGCAGAGCCAGGAGCGCTCCTCTGGAGAAGCTGGCGTAGATCCCGCCGAGGGCCAGAACCAGCCCGGCGAGGTGCAGGATCCGCCAGCGCCGGTCGACCACCGCACCCGCGAAGCTGAGAGGGACCAGCAGGACCAGAAACCCCGCGAGCTGGTTGGGGTTGTTGAAACCGCCGGTCACCCGGGACACCAGGGCACCGGTCGAGGTGACGAACCCGCTGCCGGTCGATGCTCCCACCACCTGTTGCAGGCAGGCGAAGCCGCCGGTGAGAACGGCAGCGCCAGATATCCCGACGAGCGCCGAGGTGATGTCTGACCAGGACCGCAGCGTCAAGGCCGCCACCAGGAACAACAGAATCCCGGTCAGCGTGCTGCGCAGTATGGGCAGACCGAGGTCGGTGGCGGGGGAGAAGGCGAAGGCGGCCAGAACGGTGGTCCCGTAGACGAGCACCGGCAGACCGAGCGGCGGGAGGCGCCCGCGACCGTCGGTGGTGAGGTCGGTCCGAATCACGAGGAGGCCGAACACCAGGACCGTCCAGGCAGCCCCCAGCACCCAGGCGCGCTGGCCGACCAGGCCCGGGGGGAGCGAGTTCAGGACAAAGGCGACGGCCACGCCGACCCCCGGACGTCGGAGGGACACCGCCGAGACGATCAGGCCGACCAGGAGCACGAGCATCGCCCACGGCCCGACAATCGCAGCGGTGGTGGCGTACAGCACACCGGTGAGCACTGCGCCCGCGGTTGCCAGCGGAACCCAGAACACGCCCAGGCCCCGGGACGCTTCCGGACCGGACCGAGCGACGTCCCCGACCCGCAGGGTCAGGCTCACGTGGACTCACCCTTGCCACGGCGGGCGGACCGGTCGATGGGCTGATCGGTGTAGTACGCCTGGGGCCCGGTGCTCGGGTCGGTTCTGTTCAACACCACCCCAACCACGTTGGCGTGCACCCGTTGGAGCTGGTCGATGGTCTGCTGCAGGGTGCTGCGCCGGGCGGAGCGCACGTTCACCACCAGGAGGACCTCCTCGGTGACGGCGGCGATCAGCGAAGCGTCGGCACCGACCGCCACCGGGGGCGTGTCGAACAGCACCACCGAGTACGTCTGCACCGCGCTGCGCTCGAAGGCAGGGATCGATCCGCTCAGCAACGCGGTCGGCTGGGCGACCTGGGCGCCCGCGCGCAGGACGCGGAGGCGGTCAGCGACGGGGGTGCCCAGATCCTCTGGGCTCACCCGGCCGACGCCGGCGGCCAGCACGTGGGAGAGACCCCCCTCCTCGTCATCGGCCAAACCGAGCATCGCCGACAGGTGGCGTCGCCGCAGGTCACCGTCAACCAGCAGCACCCTGAGATCGAGGCCGGCGGCCGCCCGGGCCAGCCCCAGGCAGCAGGTGGACTTCCCCTCGCCCTCTCCCGCCGACACGACCGCGATGGACTTGGCCTGGGTGGTGCCCAAGCCAGCGAACACGATGTTGGTCAGCAGGAGGTTGAAGGACTCGTTCAGCAGGCTGTCGGGGCGGGCCTCGCCGCCGAAGCGGTTGAGGGTCCTCAGGGCGGCCGTGCTCTGCTCGGTGATCCTGGCGAGGATCGGGATCCCGTAGAGCTCGTTCGCACCTTCGTCGATCTTCAGGTGCTGGTCGAACCGGTCGCGCACCATGGCCACGCCTGCAGCAAGCAGCGCGGCGAGGAGCGTGCCGATGGCGAGGTACAGCTTGGGGCGGGGCCGGATCGGCCGGTCGTCCCGCGCCGCCCGGTCCGCCACCGTGGCGCTGACGCCCTGGCCGGTGTCGTTGGAGAGCCTCCCGGCTCGTTCGACGAACACCTCGGCATAGGTGTTGGCGAGCACCTGGGCCCGACCGGGATCGCCGTCCTCAGCAGTGATCCGGATGAGCTGGCTCTGGGTGACGGGGGTGACGCTGACCGCCCCTTCGATCGCGCGCGGCGTCCTCGGAAAAGGCAGGGCTATCGCCACGTCGCTCGAAACGCTCCTCGTCTGCAGGAGCTCGGCGTAGGTCTTGAGGACGACCTGGTTCGTCTGCGTCGCCTCGTAGTCGGAACCGGCGGGCCCGGTGGAGCCGACCAGGATGTACGCCGCCGAGGCGTACACCTTCGGTCGGGTGAAGGTGACCGCGGCGATCGCCCCGAGGGTCAGAGCGAAGACCAGCAGGAAGGTCACCTTGCGGCGCCACAGCGTGAGCAGGAGCTGGTCGGCCGTCAGCACGGTGGCCCGGTCGCCTCGGCCTCGAGATCCATCTGCCGACCCTCGGCGAGCAGTCGGCGCCGGTGCGGCCACCAGTTCCGCTGGAAGTGCACATGAGCCTGGAGCATCCGCAGGCTCATCATCGAGAGGGGGCGGGCGGCCGAGGTGCGGCGGTAGTCGTGGACGACCACGGCCTCGGGGACATAGACGATGTCGTAGCCCGCCATGCGGAGGCTGAAGCACCAGTGGGCGTCGTCGTGCCCGAACCAGATCGCCGGGTCGAACTCCCCAGCCGCCTCCTGGGCCTCGGCCCGGAAGACCTGGCAGGCGCCCAGGACGTACTCGACCCGGCGCTGGCGGTCGTGGCTGCAGCCGGCCATCAGGTGGTGGCGGACGGTGGGGCCGTCCTCGAAGAATCGGCCCAGCGGCGGCCGGCGCAGCACGGGCAGGGCGAGCGGCGGGTAGCGGCGGCTGCTGAGCTGCAGCCGGCCGTCGGGGACGACGAGCCGGGGGCCGACCAGCCCGATGCGGGGGTTCGCCTCGAGCACGGCACCGGCCGTGGGCAGCGCACCCGCGGTGAGGCGAGCGTCGCTGTCGAGGAGCATCCGGTAGCGCCCCTGGGCCCGCCGCAGCCCGTGGTTGCGAGCGGGCAGCCCCTCGTTGGTGGGAAGGCGGATGATCGTGATCTCGGGAAAGCGCTGGGCCACCAGATCCGCCGACCCGTCGGTGGATCCGTTGTCGATGTAGATCGTCTCGGTCGTGAGCGGCCCCGAATGGTCGCGCACACTCTGCAAGCAGTCTTCGAGCTCCTCGCGCACGTTCCAGGCGATGACGATGACCGAGACATCGGGGTCCGTCGTCATGGCGCCGGCCGCTGGGCTAGGTCAGCCAGGCTCTGGGCGGTGGCCCGCACCCGCTGCTCGGCTTCCTTGACCAGGGCCAGGCCATGGGAGCTGGAGTGCTGGAGCTCCTCCTGGATCTCTCCGACGGCGGCGAGGATCTGGTCCTCGAGCCTTCGGACCGCCTCGGACAGCTGCTGGCTGCCGGCCGTACGAAAGGCGTCGAGCTGCCCCCCAAGCTCGGTGAGGAGGGCGGCGGCATCCTGCGCTTCGATCCTGGCCTGCTCGGCGATCTGGCGAGCGTCGCGGTCGGCCACCTCCCGTCTCGTAGCGGCGTCGCGCTCGGCCATCGCTCGCACGTCGGCCGCATCGCGCTCTGCCTCCCGACGCAGCCGCTGCGCCGTCAACAGCTCCTGCTGGGTCGCTTCGGCCTGTTCCCGCACGGCGACCGTCATCCTGGCCGCCTCCTCCTCGGCGTCGCGGGCAGACGAAGCGCGCTGCTCAGCATCGATGGCATGGGCGTCGCTCGCCGCCAGCTCCCGGTCGATGGCGAGCCGCGCCGTGCGGCTGCAGTCCAGCTCCACTGCGGCCGCGGCGGCGTCCTGCTCAGCCTGCGAGCGCAGCAGCCGGGCGGCCTCCCCGTCTGCCACGGCGGCGGCGTGCTCCGCTTCCACCCGGCTCCTGCCGGCCGCAGCCGCCTCGAGCTGCTCGGCGGCGGCAGCCGCGTCCCGCAGGGCTGCGTCACGCAGCGCCGCCGCCTCGGCCGCATCGGTGGCCGCCGTCATGGCCCGATCCTCCGCCTCGGCCATGAGGCTTCGGGCCTCTTCGTGCACCCGGGCTGCACGGGCGGCGGCCTCACGCTCGGCGTCGGCCCGGAGCGACCGCGCCAGGTCCAGCTCCTCGCCGGCCGCAACAAGCTGCGCAGCTGCATCCACCCGATCCTCCTGCACAGCCGCCAGTTCGGCCGCCGCCGCGCCGGCGTCGGCTTCGGCCTGCTCCCGCAGTGACAGGGCGGCATCGAGTTCGGCGCCAGCGAGGGCCGACATCCTCTCGGCCTCGGCCCGCAGCGCCGCCGTCGCCGACTGCTCCTCCGCCGCCGCGGCTCGAGCGGCGACGGCGTCGTCACGCTGGCTCCACGCCTCCTCGAGGGTCTTGGCCGCCTCCTCGGCCGCGAGGGCGCGCATCGCCTCGGCCTCGCGCTCGCCGGCCGCCCGGATGGCGCTGCCGATGTCCCGGGCCGAGCGCACCGACAGGCCGAGGTCGTCGCCCGCGCCCTCGGCCGCCGGCGGCCCGGGGTCCCGGTCGTCGGAGCGACCCCGGGGCCCATCGGGGCCGGCCACCGCCCGGAGATCGGCAGCCACCGAGGCGAGGAAGGACCTCACCTCCTCCTTGTCATAGCCACGGAGCGCGTCGTCGAATTGCGACGGGTCGACGTCGTCGTCGGGCCCGACGCCACGCTGCAGCGCCGCCCGGTGCCGATCGGCCAGCGTGACGAGCGCCGCCTCGACCTGGCCCTTGTCGTAGCCGCGCAGCACCTCGCGGAAGCGCTGGCCCTCGATCTCCTCAGGAGAGAGCGGCACAGGGGGCACTCCTCGTGACGGCCAAGGCCCCGAGTGTGCCACCCTCGGCCGGGTCCCACCCGCCGTTGCCCGGGTTGATTCGGCAACGGCCTCCCTCGCCGCCGGGCTCCGGGCCTACCATCTGGATCGGTGGCCACCCTCGACACCGACGTGATCCGCTGGGGTCGGGAGCGGGCCCGCACCGGTCCGTGGCGGGGCAGCCCCCAGGTGGCCCTGCTCACCCCTGTGCCCGGCGCCCCGGTGCCCAGCCTGGCCTTCGTGCGCCGCTGCGTCGACACCCTGTCGGCCCAGGGCTTCACCAGCGTGGTCACCGGCGCCCTGGCCCCGGTCGAGCAGAGGGCCTTCCTGGCCGCCGGGTTCGCCGAGGCCGAGCGGCTGCACCTGCTGTCGCACAGCCTCTCGGGGCTCTCGGCAGCCCGGGCCGGCAGCGCCCGAGCCAAGCTGCGGCGGGCCTGGGGCCGCGACCAGGCGGCGGTGCTGCGGGTCGACGCCACCGCCTTCCCCCTGTTCTGGCAGCTGGACAAAGCCGGCCTCACCGACGCCCTCACGGCCACGCCCCACACCCGGTTCCAGGTGGCGGTCACCGACGCCGGGGCGGTGGTCGGCTACGCCATCACCGGCCGCAGCGGGCGGAACGGCTACCTGCAGCGCCTGGCCGTCGACCCCCTCCAGCAGGGCCGGGGCCTGGGCCGGGCCCTGGTCGTCGACGGGCTGCGGTGGCTGTCGCGCTGGCGGGCCGAGCAGTGCGTGGTCAACACCCAGTGGGGCAACGAGGCGGCGCTCGGCCTCTACGAGCGGGTCGGCTTCCACCGCCTCCCCCAGGCCCTCGCCGTCCTCAGCAAGGGCGCCAGCCCCGACGGCACAGCCCGCGCCACCGCCCTGACCTGGCGGTGAACGTCGGCCTCCAGCCGCTCAGGTGAGGGGCGGCCAGTCGATCTCGGCGGCCAGGGCGGCCTCGGTGACCGACAACAGCCGGCTGGCGCCGCACCGGTCGAAGCCGGCTTCCGAGCGCCCGTACCACTCGACCGCCCGCCGCAGGGGACCTGCGATCAGGACCTCCTCGACGCCTAGGCGGTGGTAGAAGCCGAACTTGGCGTAGCTCTCATCGCCCGGTGAGACCACCTCGACCACGATGACGGCGGAGGGGTTCCACACCTCCGTGGCCCGCTGACGCAGATAGGCCCGGTCGGGCACGCGGTAGTCGCCCTTGATCCCGAGGTTCAGCGGTCCGCTGCCCCGCAACCCCGCGGCCCGGGCCCGCGGGTACAGGAGATGGGAGATCTGCTCGTCCACGTCGCCGTGCCTGCCGTGCGCCTCCGGAGCCACGTGATACTCCCCCTCCCACACCTCGTCGAACTTGTCCTGGCCCAAGGCCCGACGCTGCTCGAGCCACGACTGCAACGGGGCCGGCTGCTCACCGAGGACGATCGTCCGCATGGGCCTGAGGCTACAACCGGGGCGCCTTGGTGAACGGCCCCGTTGCCGCCGCGGCGGCGCCTTCCCGGGGATCCCGCCGACTCTGGCAAAGCCCGGACGCGCTGGCCCCCGGCCGCTCGCCGAGGACTCGGGGAAGTACCGTCGGTGCCCCGTGGGGGAGGTGTGAGGGCGCGACGGCAGGGGGTCGTCCGGGCCCTGGTGGTGCTGCTCGCCCTGGTGCCGTGGGTGGCGCAGGTCGACACGGCGGCGGCGGCGGCGCCGGAGGGGCAGCTGCGGCTGGTGACCCAGGCGGCGTGGGTGGTGCCGGGCGAGACGGTGAGCCTGACGCTGCGGGCCACCGACATCACCGACCTCACCACCGTCGAGATCGCCGTCACCCTGCACCCGGCGGTGAAGAGCCGGGCCGAGCTGCAGAGGACAACCCAGGGCGAGGACCTCAAGCCGGCGATCTGGCCGCGTTCGAACACCGCGATGCCGCTGGCCGAGGTGCCCTCCACCGCGGAGGGGACCCTGACCTTGACGGTGCCCACCCGGGACCCGAAGGAGCCGGCCGACCCGGCCCGGGCCACCCTGAGCCGGCCGGGCATCTACCCCCTGAGCGTGGAGCTGCGCCAGGTCGACGGCGGGGACACCATCCAGCGCTTCACCACCCATCTCCTGGCCGTGAGGACGCCCGCCGACGGCACCCGGCTGGGGGCGGCGGTGGTGCTGCCCCTGTCGGCGCCGCCGTCGACCGGGCTCGAGGGCGGGCTGGCGGGCCCCCCAGCCGGCGCCTCGGCCCTGGCCGACGCCGCCGCCGGGCTGAGCGCCTCCCCGCCACTTCCGCTGACGCTCGCCCCCACCCCCGAGATGCTGGCTTCCCTGGACGCGTGGGCCCCCCAGACGGCCAACGCCCTGGGGCTGGCCGTCGCCGGCCGTGACGTGCTGGGCCGCCCCTTCGTGCCCGTCGACGTGCCCGGGCTGGGGCCCGCCGCCGGCTCCCTGCTGCCCAAGCAGATGGAGGCGGGCCGGGACGCGGCCCGCAGCGTGCTGGGCCGCGACCCGATGCAGGGGATCTGGCTGGCCGACGAGCCCCTCGACGGGGCCGCCCTGGCCCAGGTGGTGGCCAGCGGGTCGCCCCGCCTGATCCTGCCCCAGGCCGCCCTCGGCCCCACCGGCCCCGCCGTGCCCGCCCCGGTGCGCCCGGTGACGGTGACCGGTGGCGGCGCCACCGCCACCGCCCTGGTGGCCGACGGCACCCTGAGCGCCCACGTCGACAGCGCCGCCTCGCCCCTCGACCAGCCCCTGGCCGCCCACCACCTGCTGGCCGACCTGGCCGCCATCGCCACCCTGCCCGCCGACCAGGGCGGAACCACCCCGGAGGGCCCACTCGACCGGGGGGTGGCCACCGTCGTCGCCCCCCGCCAGTTCACCCCGTCGAGCGGGTTCCTCACCGAGCTGCTGGGCGGCCTCGAGCGGAGCCCGGTGGTGCAGGCCGTTGGTCTGGCCGCCGGCTTCGCCCGCCCCCCAGAGCCGCCCCCGCCCCCGCCCCGGGCCAACAGCACCACCCGACCGCGGCGGGGCGCCACCACCACCCTCGCCCCCTCCCCCGGCCGCACGCTGGCGCCGCTGCCGGCCGGCGCCGGCCAGCCCATCGGCGACCTGGCCATCCAGGCCGCCGTCCAGCTGGCCACCGAGGCCCTGGTGCTGGCCGACCCCGAACCGGCCGACGGGCCCGCCGCCGAAGACCACCGCCCCGGCCCCAGGGGGGAGGCCGGCGCGGCCGAGCGGGGGCGAAGGCTGCTGGTGGCCACCTCGGCCGACCTGCCGGTGGAGCAGCGCCGGGACCTCCTGCGGAACCTGATCGACCGGTCCTCCGAGCAGCTGCAGGGCCTGCAGATGCCCGAGGGGCGGACGCTGCGCCTCACCGCCCGCACCGGCCAGCTCCCGGTGGGCATCTTCAACGAGACGGGCCGCACCGCCAAGGTGCTGCTGCAGCTGGAGAGCGACAAGCTGGAGTTCCCCGAGGGCAACAGCACCCAGGTGGTGCTCGACCGCCGCACCACCACCTCGCAGATCCTGGTGCGGGTCCGGACCTCCGGCAGCTTCCCGGTGAAGGTGCGCCTGCTGACCCCCGACGGCGGCCGGCTGCTGCAGGAGACCGTCTACGTGGTGCGGGCCAACACCTTCCCCGGGGTGGCCATCGCCGTCAGCGGCACCGCCGCGGTCTTCCTCGCCCTGTGGTGGGCCCGGACCCTGGTCCGTGAGCGGCGCCTCAAGGCCCGCCCCCGCCACCCGAGCGGCCGTCGCCGCCGGGGCCCCGGCAAGCACCGGGCCCCCCGTTCCGGGTGACGGCCAGGGGCGCGCCACCCTCGTTGGCTCGGGCCACCGGGGTCATGGCGGCCGGGACGGCGCTGTCGCGGCTCACCGGGTTCGGCCGCAACATCGCCCTGGCCATCGCCATCGGCCAGGCGGGGCTGTCCGACAGCTACGTGCTGGCCAACACCACCCCGAACATCGTGTACGAGCTGCTGCTCGGGGGGGTGCTGTCGGCCACGCTGGTGCCGCTGTTCGTGCAGCTGCTGGCCCGGGTCGACCGGGGCGGCGACGACGCCGAGGCGGCCTGGCACGACATCTCGGCGGTGGTGACCCTGGCCGTGGTCGCCTCGGCCGCCGCCGCCGTTGCGTTCTTCCTGGCCGCCCCCGCGATCGTGGCCCTCTACTTCGGCGACCGCACGGCCGACCAGCGGGCGGTGGGCACGACCCTGGTGCGGATGTTCGCCCTGCAGGTGGTGGCCTACGGGGCCATCGCCCTGACCACCGCCCTGCTCAACGCCCGGCGACGGTTCGCGGCGCCGATGTTCGCCCCGGTGGCCAACAACCTGATCGTGATCGCCGTCATCGCCCTGCTGCCCCAGGTGGCCCGCAGCCTGGAGGTGGGCGCCTTCCGCCAGGACGGCAGGGCCCTGGCCTTCCTGGGCCTGGGCACCACCCTGGGCGTGGTGGCCATGGCCGCGGTGCAGGCGGCCCGCCTGCCGGCGGCGGGCCTGGTGGGGCGCCGGGCCGGGTTGCGGCCGACCTGGGACCTGCGGGCGCCGTCGATCCGGCGGATGCTGAGCCTGTCGGGCTGGACCCTGGGCGTGGTGGTGGCGAACCAGGTGGCCCTGCTCGTGGTGCTGCGCCTGCCGGCCCAGCGGGGGGGCGGGGTGACGGCCTACACCACCGCCCTGGTGTTCTTCCTCCTGCCCCACGGGGTCTACGCCGTGTCGGTGATGACCGCCCTGCAGCCCGACATGGCCGAGCGGTGGGCGGCCGGCGACGGGGCCGGGGTGGGTGAGCGGGTCGCCACCGGGCTGCGCTCGATCGCCGCGGTGGTGGTGCCGGCCGGCGTGGGCCTGGCCCTGGTGGCCGGCCCGCTGGTGCGCACCCTGCTGCTGCACGGCCGGTTCGACGCCGGCGACGCCCGGCTGACCGCCGCCACCCTGGCCAGCTTCGCCCTCGGCCTGCCCGGGTTCTCCGCCTTCGCCTTCCTCACCCGGGTGTGGCAGTCGATGCAGGACACCCGCACCATGTTCTTGTTCTACGCGCTGGAGAACGGCGTGAACGTCGTGCTGGCCGTGGCCCTGTTCCCCCGATTCGGGGTGCCCGGCCTGGCCGCGGCCTACGGGGCCGCCTACACCGTCGCCGCGCTGGCCACCCTCGTGGTGCTGAACCGGCGCCTGCCGGGCCGGTGGCTGGCGGGGGCCGGTGGCTTCGCCCTGCGCCTGGTGGCGGCCACCGCGGCGATGGCCGTGGCGGTGGGGGCGGCGCTGGTGGCCGTCGGCGCCGCCCTGCCCCCCGGCACCACCCGCAGCGCCGTGCAGCTGGCCGTGGCCGTGCCGGTGGGGGCGGTGGCGTTCCTGGCGGCGACGACGGCGTTGCGGGTGCCCGAGGTGACGGCCCTGGCCGCGCCCCTGTGGCGGGCCGTGCGGCGGCGAGCCGGGGCCTGAGCGCCCGAGCCACAACCCCCGACCAACTGCCCAGACAGAACCCGCCGCCCCCACGCGGCCACCTGCCCAGCCACAACCCCGCTGAGCTCGTCAGCGTCCGTCGACCCCCTCCTCGAGCAGGCGTCGCAGGTGCTTGTCCAGCCCGAGCGTTTCCGCCCACCGCCAGAGGTGATCCCAGTCCAGGTGCTCGCCGCTCACCGCCAGCACGGTCGCGACGTCGGCCAGCTGCCGCTCCGAGTGACCGCTGACGGCCCACTCGAGCTTGGCGAGCACGGTGTCCTCGGCGGTGGCGATGCAGAGGCTGACCCCGAGGATCTCGGCCGGCCTCCGGCGATCCAGCTCCACGCCGCTGAACGCACGCTCCTTGCGGATGATGAAGTCGATCTTCCAGCCGCTTGCGAGATCGATGAGGTTGAACATGTCCCGACGAGCGAGAGCGTGGACCGCGTCGCCGACGTAGAACAAGGCTGGATCGAGCCCGGCGAGCAGCTGGTCGACCTGCCGTGCCGTCGGGTCGATGACGACGTCGACGTCCTGGGTCGTGCGGGGCTCCCCGTGGTAGGTCGAGGCCAGCGATCCCACGACCATGTAGGGGATCTCGAGGTCATCGAGTGTCCGGGCCACCCAGGCGAGGAGCTCGCCGAGGTTCACCGCCGCGGATGCGGTGCCTGCTCGGCCCTCGCTGCGGCGCCGTCCTGGCTGACGGTTCGGGCGGCCTCGGACATCTCGATGGCCAGAGCCAGGCGTTGCTCGCCGGTCATCCGTCGGTACACCGCGAGCTGGACCATCCGGGCTTCGGAGGAGGTGTCCCGACTCCGCACGGGTCCAGCGTAGGGGGCCCCCTTGCCGTTCCGTCGGGAGTAGGTGTCGCCCAGCGCACCCATAGTCCCGGCAGAACAGGTGGGCGTCACCATCTGGGGACCTGCCGGGTCGAACGCTTCGGCACCCGCCTTTCCCGGGCACCGTGCACCCCGCGCCACAGCTGAAGGATTGACCCAAATGACCGTTCGAGTGGTGACCGACAGCGGGTGCGACCTGCCCCCCGCGCTGTGCGACGAGCTTTCGATCGAGGTGGTGCCGCTCACCATCCGCTTCGGCCAGGAGTCGCTGGTGGACCGCAAGGACCTGACGGCGGTGGAGTTCTGGGCCAAGTGCAAGGCGGCGCCCGCCCTGCCCGAGACCGCCGCCCCCTCGCCCGGGGCCTTCGAGGAGGCCTACCGGCGGGCCCAGGCCGGCGGGGCCGACGGCGTGGTGGTGGTGACGCTGTCGGAGAAGCTGTCGGCCACCATCCAGGCCGCCCAGATCGGGGCCGACGCCGTGGCCGGCGACCTTCCGGTGCGGGTGGTGGACTCGACCAACGCCAGCCTGGCCGAGGGCATGGTGGCCCTGCTGGCCGCCCGGGCCGCCGCCGCCGGCCAGTCCCTGGAGGATGTGGAGCAGGTGGCCCGCTCGGCCGCGGCCCGCACCACGCTGGTGGCCGTCATCGACACGCTCGACAACCTGCGCCGGGGCGGCCGCATCGGCGGCGCCCAGGCCCTGCTGGGGGGGCTGCTGTCGATCAAGCCGCTCATCACCGTGAGCCCGGCAACCGGCGGCGAGGTGGCCGAGGCGGGCAAGCAGCGAACCCGGGCCAAGGCCGTCGCCACCCTGCTCGACAAGGTGCGGGCGGTGGGCCCGGTCGAGGCCATCGGGGTGATGCACGCCGAGGCGCCCGACGTCGACGACCTCCTAAACCGGCTCGACGACCTGGTGCCCCGCGAGGACATCACCGTGGCGGATGTGGGCGCGGTCATCGGCACCCACGTGGGCCCCGGCTGCATCGGCGTGGTGACGGTTCGAGCCGAGCGCTGAGAACCTTTCGCTCAGCAGACCCGCAGGCTGGCCGCCGATCCTGTCGCTTCAAGCAGGCGGCGGAGGTCGACGGCGTCGCTGGTGAGGAGCACCTCACCGTCGCCGGCGAGGAGGGCGACGTGGGCATCGACCACGTCACGCGATCCGGTCCGGCTGCAGAGCTCGCCGATCGCCCGGGAGACCCGGACGTCGAGCCCCTGCTCGGCCACCCCAGCGAGAAGGCGGGCGAGGAGGGCCTGGCGGGCGCCACCCTGCCGCCAGGCCTGCGCGACACATCCAGAGGACGTCACCACCTGCTCGCGACGACGACGAGAGGCCTCGACGAGCGCGGCGACATCACGGTCGCCCCGTTCGAAGGCGACCAGTGCCCCGGAATCCACCACGAGGCCCACTCACGCGGCACCGGAGCGACGCCCGGCTGCGGGCGCACCGAGGGCGCGTTCGGCGGCGCCGACCTCGGCCTCGGTGAGGGGCCCGAACTCCTGCTCCCAAGCCGCCATCGCCTTGCCCAGGGACTCGAGCCGGAGCCGGTCAAGGGCGGCGCCTGTGAGCCATGCCGACACCCCGAGACCCGCGCCGGCTGCCGCCTGCCTGATGGCTGCGCCCAGCGCCGGCTCGAACGACACGCTCATCTTCTCGACCGTCATCCCCTCATCCTACCGTGGTGAGATCACCCCCGGGTGCCGATCGGCCGGCTTCTGTCGGGAGGCGGTGCGCCGGCAGCGACACCTCCGCTTCAGCTGCTGCCGCTCTCAGGTCGGTGGGCCGGCGGAGCGTGGTGGCCAGGGGCGGAAGGGTTGCTTCGGTAGCCTTGCGGAAGTGGTCGACGCCGGGGGTGCCGGGACGCCCGCCGGCCATCGGGAGGTGCTGGCCGGCCGCTACCGGCTGGTGCGGCGCCTGGCCGACGGTGGCATGGCCACGGTGTGGGAGGGGCGGGACGAGATCCTGGCCCGGGCGGTGGCCATCAAGATCCCCCACACCCTGCTGGCCGCCGACCCGGCGTCGAGGGAGCGGTTCCGGCGTGAGGCGGTGGCTGCGGCCCGGCTGGCCCACCCGGGCATCGTGGCCACCTACGACACCGGGGTCGACGGGCCCACCGACTTCATCGTGATGGAGCTGGTGCCGGGCCGCACGCTCCGAGATCTGGTGGCCGAGGGGCCGGTGCCGGCCGACGTCGCCGTGCCCCTGGCCGCCCAGGTGGCCGAGGCCCTGGACGCCGCCCACGCCGCCGGGCTGAGCCACCGGGACATCAAGCCGGCCAACCTCCTGCTGGTCGAGGACGGCCCGGTGCGCCGGGTGAAGGTGGCCGACTTCGGGGTGGCCCGGGCCCAGGAGGTGCTCGAGGAGCGCCTGAGCGGCGCCAGCGTCACCCGGGAGGGCGTGGTGGTGGGCACGGCCCGCTATCTGGCCCCTGAGCAGGTGGCGGCCCAGGCCCTGGACGGCCGGACCGACCTGTACGCCCTGGGCTGCGTGCTGCACGAGATGCTGGCCGGCTCGCCGCCCTTCGTGCGCGACACCGACCTGGCCATCGCCCTGGCCCACCTCACCGAGGAGCCGCCGGCGCTGCGGGCGTTGGGCGTGCCGGTGTCGCCGGCGCTGGA
>JBBPYZ010000010.1:0-8091 GCA_038199465.1 Acidimicrobiales bacterium
CCGAACCCGAACCCGGCGCCGACGCTGGCGTCGGCGCGCCCGGCTCGGTCGGTGGCCGCTTCGGCGACACCGGCTTCGACCCCCGCACCCGACGCCGGGGGGCCGGCCAGCGTGCGCCGCACCCTCGGGGCGCTCAAGGGCACCGCGGGCAGGACGCCCAGCCGGCCGGTCCCCGCTCCGCCGGCGCCCGCCCCAGCGCCGCCGTCCGCCGCCTCGCCACCCGCGCAGAACCCGCCCCGCTCACCGGCTGCGGGAGCGGCCGACCAGGTATCGGCCGGCGTGGCAGCGGCGCTGCTCCCCTCGGCCGGCGAGGTGGCCGCAGCGTGGGAGGCCGTGCTCGCCGAGATGAAGCCCGCCGTGCGCTCCCGCTTCGCCACGGCCCGGGTGGTGGGCGTCGACTCGGCCGTGGTCGTGGCCGTGGACAACCCCTACCTCCAGGCCGACTGCGAAGCCCGGCGCGGCGATGCCGAGACCGCCCTCGCTGCCCGCTTCGGCCGCCCGGTCCCGCTGCGGGTCACCGTCGGCGCCGGCCCCCCTCGCGCTTCCGGCTCCTCCGCCAGCCCCGACGAAGAGCACGTCGACGTGTCCCAGCTCATCGACGCCCCCCCGTCCACATCCGATCCCACCGAGCGCCTGCTGCAGGCGTTCCCCGGCGCAGAAGAGGTTCTCTAGAGATGACCGAGCCCAACGACGAGACCCCGATCGTGCCCGACGTGGTGTCCGGCGGAGGGCCGGCGCCCTTCGCCTCGGCCGACCCGATGGCCGATCCCATGGCCGCCCTGCTGGGCGGGGGCGACATCTCCAACCTGCTGCAGGCCGCCCAGGACATGCAGGCCGAGCTGGCCAACGCCCAGGCCCAGGCGGCCGAGACGCTGGTCGAGGGCGTGTCGGGCGGCGGCGCCGTGCGCATCGAGGCCACCGCCGGCCTGGAGTTCCGGGCCGTGCACCTACGCTCCGACGCCGTCGACCCGGGCGACGTCGAGCTGCTCGAGGACCTGGTCCTGGCCGCCCTGCGCGACGTCATCACCCAGGCCAACCAGGTGCAGGTCGACGCCCTCGGCGACCTGGGTGACCTCGGCGGCCTGGGTGGCATGCTGCCCGGCTCGTAGTGCCGAGCGTCTACGCCGCCCCGGTCCAGGACCTGATCGACGAGCTGGGCCGGCTGCCCGGGATCGGGCCTAAGTCAGCCCAGCGCATCGCCTTCCACCTGCTCAAGGTGTCGGCCGACGACGCCGGCCGGCTGGCCACGGCCATCACCACGGTGAAGGAGCGCATCCGCTTCTGCCGGCGCTGCTTCAACGTCACCGAGGACGAGGAGTGCGGCTTCTGCGCCGACCCCCGCCGCGACCCGAGCCTGGTGTGCGTGGTCGAGGACCCGCGTGACATCGTCGCCGTCGAGCGCACCGGCGAGTACCGGGGCCGCTACCACGTGCTCGGCGGCGCCATCAACCCCCTCGAGGGCGTCGGTCCCGACCAGCTGCGGGTAAAGGAGCTGTACGCCCGCCTGGGCGTCGAGGGGATCGACGAGGTCATCCTGGCCACCAACCCCAACCTCGAGGGCGAGGCGACGGCCATGTACCTCTCCCGCCAGCTCAAGCCGCTCGGCCTGAAGGTGACCCGCCGGGCCAGCGGCCTGCCCGTCGGCGGCGACCTGGAGTACGCCGACGAGCTCACCCTCGGCCGAGCCCTGGAAGGCCGCCGCGAGCTGGATTGAGTCGAGTGCCGTCGCCAGTCAGACCTTGACTGTTCTCAAGCCTCCACCAGCTCGAAGTATTGCTCCGCCACGGAAAGGGTGAGGGTGAAGTACTGAAGGAAACCTTCCTGCCGAGCAGCCCGAATGAAGAGATCCATCGCAAAACCAGATGGCCAAGCTCAGGGAGACGCCGCCGAGAGTTACTTGTACGTCCTCAACGAGATGACAGACGAGTCTCGGGTTACCAGCGAGGCCGACGGTGTCGGTTGGACGGCTCGTCAGATCGATCCCAGCCAAGACCGCCCAATCACTGGGAAGTCGATTGTAGACTGCTCCGGTATCAATGAGGAAGGATACTGGATACGGAATACCCTCGACATCAAGGTTCACGAGTGGTCGAGACACATCCCCGAGGCCCGGCGCTTGTGAGAAATGAAACCTCACGGCATCGCAGGCAAATCTGACGGCACAGCCCTCACGATCTTGTCCGGACGTAGCTCCGCCGCCGACAACTCAGCGATGAGGTCAGGCAGTTGCGCATTCCAACCGATCACGGCATCGCCGAGCATGGCCACCCAGTCACCTTCGACGACGGAGGCCGCAGTCTTCTGCTGAGCCTCTCTGGTCAGCCACGGGCCGCGTCGGTACTCCACCCGATCATCGCCGTCCGGTTCGAGCCGCACGACCCGTTCCCCGAGTGAGACATGAGGTTTAGGTTTACTGAACCGAATCCGATGAAGCCGAGCCCATCGATCCACGACCACCTTGCTGGGACCGACCATGAACTCCAACGGAGTCGGAAGGTCCATGGCAAACTGGAGGTCAGGCGTCCACTCCGCATCCCAAGTAGGCGGCACAACAATCTCGGCTGACTTCCACCTTCCGGAGACGACGCCGCCTGCAAGAAGCTGCGCCGCCACTGCGAGCGATCTCGACAGATCCTGCGAGAAGTAGCCAGGCACACGAACAGGAGCCCCCGTATGACGGGCAACTGTCCGAAGCTGCAACATCAGGGTGGCGAGTGTTCTACCACCAGGCGCATCAATGTGCGGGAGTGGAGTCCATGTGGGCTTGTCGCCTGGGAGAACCAGGCTGAACTCATTCGGTGCCTTCAACAATGCAAGAAACTCAAGTATCGGCCACGCCACCTCCGGGTCAGTGCCCTCAAGATCCACAGTTGACATATGGAAGTTGAATGGACGCGAGCGACTCTCATCGATCTCGATACGGAACTCAGCCAAACCATCCACGGTTCGCGCCACTACGAGAACGGCTGACCCGTCCCGGTATCGGCGGTCGGCCCGCAGATGAAGATGCGCCAACTTGCCGCGCCCGCGGATGCTGACGGCCAAGTCGAAGCTGACGTCTTCGCCTTCGGCCTCGGTCCAAGGGCGGGCTGGGGACTTCTCCGTGCCAAACTTGATCGGCCCCAAACTCGTGCCGGGCCCGCTCGGCGCGGCGGGCAGGTCTTCGACGAAGGTCCGAACGTCACTGCGTTCGAGCAGCATGGACATCGACACCAGCCTAGAAGTTGGACTCGCTGGTCACCGACCTCGTGCATCGCCGGTCGCCGCAAAGTGGGAAGAACGGCGGACCGGCGGGCAAGCGGGCGAGCCGTACCTTGCGGGTCAGGGGTTGGGGTTGCGGCCGTTCCAGGCCACCAGGCGGTCGATGAGGGGTGCGTCAGGGGCGACGGGAACGGCGTCGGCGAAGGGCGCCGGGAAGTCACGCAGCTCGGGCGGCATGGTTTCGGCGGCGGCGGCGATTATGGCCGCGCGGTCGCAGTCGGGCAGGATCTTGCGGATGGCGGCGAAGCCGATGCCCACGACATCGTCGTCGAAGGACGGGTGCTGGCCGGTGGCCACGGCCAGGTCCCAGGTGTGCACGGTCAGCTCGCTGACGTAGCCGCCGAGGGTCTCGCCCCCCGACACCTGCGACCAGGGCAGCTCGACGATGCGGTCGAGGACGGCGGGGTCGGACCAGGCGGCCTGCACCACGTGGGCCGTCTCCTGCCAGGCCGCCAGCCAGGCGTCGTCGGCCACCGGCGGCGCGGGCGGGGCGGCGAAGGGGTTCTCGCCACGGCCGATGACCGCCACCCGGTCGAGCACCTCCAGCAGGTGGCCGAGGAGCGAGCGAACGTCCATGGCGCCGCAGGGGGTGGGGTCGTCGAGCTGCTCGGGCCGGACGGCCCCGATCACCTCGCCGGCCAGGATCACGGCCTTGGCGAAGGTGAACCGGGGATCGTCGTGGCGCAGCGGGCCGCGGGTGCTGAAGTCGGTGGTCACGGTCTCGGTGATTGCGGTGTCGGTGGTCATGCCGTCATCCTGCGCCCTGAAACCGGTCACCCTGTGACCGGTTTCTCTGAGAAGCTCCAAAGATGCGAGCCGATCGTCTCGTCGCCGTCCTGCTCCTGCTCCAGTCGCGCCAGCAGGTGACCGCCGCCGAGGTAGCCGCCGAGCTGGAGATCTCCGAGCGCACGGCCCGGCGCGACCTCGACGCCCTCGGCATAGCCGGCGTTCCCGTGTACTCCCAGCAGGGGCGCGGCGGCGGGTGGCGGCTGGCTGGCGGCGGCCGCACCGACCTCAGCGGCCTCAGCGCCCCCGAGGCCCGGGCCTTGTTCCTCGTGGCCGGGCCGTCGGCCGAGGCCAAGCCCGAGGTGAAGGCGGCCCTGCGCAAGCTGGTGCGGGCCCTGCCCGAGCCCCTTCGGGGACCGGCCGAGGCGGCGTCGACCAAGGTGGTGGTCGACGCCGGCGGCTGGGGCCAGCGGGCCGAGGCCCGACCCGACCCGCCGCTGCTCGCCGCCGTGCAGCAGGCGGTGATCGCCGGCGTCCAGGCCGACCTCGGCTACACCGCCCGCGACGGGGCGGTCACGACCCGCGTGATCCACCCGCTGGGCCTGGCCGCCAAGGGCCCGACCTGGTACCTGGTGGCCGGCACCGGGGCCGGTCTGCGCACCTTCCGGGTCGACCGGATGCGCTCGTTCGACCCCACCGGGGCGGCGGTGGTGCCGCCCGAGGGCTTCGACCTGGCCGAGGCGTGGCGGCTCATCTCCGACGAGGTCGAGCAGCGGCGGGCGCCGGTGCGGGCCGTGGCCCTCGCCACCCCGGAGGTGGTCGGGTGGTGCCGGGCCCTCCTCGGCACCCGGGTGCGCATCGGCCCCGGCGCCCCCGACGGCCGGGTGGAGATGGAGCTGCGGGGCCACAGCGTCCGCTCGCTGGTGGCCGAGATCGCCGGCTTCGGCGCCGACCTCGAGGTCGTCGGCCCATCCGAGGTGCGGCGGGAGCTCCTGACCCTCGCCCTCGCGCTGACCGAGCTCTACCAGGCCCCCACCCCCGGGTTCTGCCGGGACTAGTGGTGCGCGGAGCGACACCTCCACCCGGCAGTTCGAGGGGTGGGGTCAGCCGGCGGTGATCTCGTCGATGCGGGCCAGGACGTCGGGGGTGAGGAGGGGGATGACCTCGGCGGCCTTCAGGTTCTCGTGCACCTGGGCCACCCGGCTGGCGCCGGTGATGACGCTGGAGACGGTCGGGTTGGCGGCGCACCAGGCGATCGACAGCTGGGCCAGCGTGCAGCCCAGCTCGTCGCTGACCGCCTTGAGCCGACGCACCTTGGCGTTGGCACCCTCGTCCACCAGCATCCGTCGCAGCCACTCGTAGCCGGGCAGCGCACCCCGGCTGCCCTCGGGCACGCCGTCGAGGTACTTCCCGGTCAGCAGGCCGCTGGCCAGGGGGCTCCAGGTGGTGAGGCCGATGCCCTCGTCCTCGTAGAGCCGGAGGTACTCCTCCTCCACCTTGCTGCGCTCGAAGAGGTTGTACTGGGGCTGCTCGACCACCGGCTTGCGCAGATGGTGGCGCTCGGCGACGGCGCAGGCGGCCCGGATCTCGTCCGCGCTCCACTCCGAGGTGCCCCAGTAGAGTGCGGCACCCCGGTCGACGATGTCGCTCATGGCCCACACCGTCTCCTCGATCGGCGTCTCCGGGTCGGGGCGGTGGCAGTAGAGGAGGTCGACGAAGTCGAGGCCGAAACGTTCCAGCGACGCGTCGATGGCGTGGAGCAGGTACTTGCGGTTGAGGGTGTTCCTGCTGTTCGGGCCGTCCTCGATGCCCCAGAACAACTTGGTGGACACGGTGTAGGTGTGCCGGGGCCAGCCGAGCTCGCGGATGGCCTTGCCCATGATGCGCTCCGACTCACCCCCGGCGTACACCTCGGCGTTGTCGAAGAAGGTGATGCCGCCGTCGTAAGCCGCCTGCATGCTCTCGGCCGCCCCGCCCTCCTCGGCCTTGGGATCAAAGGTGACCCACGACCCGAAGGAGAGCACGCTCACCTTCAACCCGGACCGGCCCAGCCGACGGTGCTCCATCTCTGCTGCCATCCGTCGACCCTAGGACGGGCCGCGGGCCTAGCCGCGGCTTCGGACGTGGTGCGGCAAACCCTTCACCATCTGTTGACAGCATCGCCGGCCAAGCGGTACGAAAGGGTGATGTGACGCTCGGGCAGCTACGGACGTTCCTGGCCGTGGCCGCCACCGGCTCGGTGCGGGCCGCAGCCGAGCAGCTGGTGGTCACCCAGCCGGCGGTGTCCTCCGCCCTCGCCGCCCTGCAGCGGGAGGTGGGGGTGGCCCTGGTGGCCCGGGAGGGCCGGGGCCTGCGCATCACCGCCGCCGGCGAGGAGTTCGCCGGCTACGTACGCCGCTCCCTGGCCCTGCTCGAGGAGGCCAAGGAGGCGGCTGCCGGCCGGGCCGGGGCCGAGCGCAACCGGCTGCGGGTGGCGGCGGTCACCACCGCTGGCGAACGCATCCTGCCCCTCACCCTGCGCTCGTTCCGCACCCAGTTCCCCGACACCGAGATCAGCATCGAGGTCGGCAACCGTGAGCGGGTGTGGGACCTGCTCGTGCACCGCGACGTCGACCTGGCCCTCGGCGGCCGCCCCCCCGCCGGCCTCGAGCTGGTGTCCCTCGCCATCCGCCCCCACCGCCTGATCGTCGCCGCCGCCGCCGCCCCGGACGGGACCGACGGGACCGACGGGAGCTGGCGCGAGGTGAGCCGGCATGAGCTGGCCAAGGCCACCTGGCTGGTGCGGGAGCTGGGCTCGGGCACCCGGTCCACCACCGAGGAGGTGTTCGCCGACCTCGGCCTGACCCCGTCCACGCTGACCCTGGGCTCAAACGGGGCCATCCGCGAGAGCGTCCAGATCGGCCTTGGCATCACCCTCATCTCGGCCGACTCGGTGGCGGCCGAGCTGGAGGCCCAGACCATCGAGGAGTGGCGCTTCGGCCCGCTGCCCCTCCACCGCGAGTGGCATCTGGTGGCCCGCGACGGCGAGCCCCTCGCGGTCGGCGCCCGCCACCTCCTCGAGCACCTGGCCGCCGGCGGCCTGAGCGGCCCGGCGGGCCCGCCCAGCGGCGGCGACGGCACCGAACGCTTCCACCTCACCCCGGACGCGATGGCGGTGATCTCGGGGGCCGATCCGATGTAGGCGGTTCGGGCGTTCTGGTGGCCTGCGTCACTACGCTGGCGCCGTGCTGCTCCGTGTGCTGGGCAGCGTCGAGGTCCTCAGCAGCGACGGGCAACCCGTGCGCCTGGGGGGGCCGAAGGAGCGGGCGCTGCTGGCCGCGCTCGCCGTGCACGTCGGCCGGGTGGTGGCCGAGGACGCCCTGGTCGACGCCATCTGGCGGGACCAGCCCCCGCCGTCGGCGCTCCCGACGTTGCGGTCCTACGTCTCCCGCCTCCGCCGGGCCCTCGAGGGCCAGACCGACATCGTGGTCGAGACCCGCCCCCCGGGCTACCGGCTGCGGGTGGCCCCGGGATGCCTCGATGCCGCCGAGGCCGAGTCCCTCCTGGCCCGGGCCCGCCAGGCGATGAGCGAGGGCCGTCCCGCCCCGGCCGTCGAGGACCTGGCCCGAGCCGGTGCCCTGTGGCTCGGGCCGAGCCTCGGCGAGTTCTCCTCGGAGCCCTTCGCCCTGGCCGAAGCCAACCGCCTCGATGAGCTGCGGATCGTCATCACCGAGGAACGACTGGAGGCGGAGCTGCGCCGGGGCCGCCACCGGGAGGCGCTTCCCGACCTCGAGGCCCTCGCCTCCGACCACCCGCTGCGGGAACGGCTGTGGGCGCTGCGGGTCCTGGCCCTCTACCGCAGCGGCAACCAGGCCGAGGCGCTGCGGGCCTACCAGCTGCTCCGCCACCACCTCAGCGAGGACCTGGGCCTCGAACCCACCCCGACGCTGCGGGCGCTGGAGGCCGCCGTGCTGGCCCAGGATCCCGCGCTCGACTGGGTCGAGGGCGAACGGGCGAACGACCACGACCCTGAGGAGGGACGCGGCCCGGAGGCGACGCTCCACAACGTGCCGGCCCGGCTCAGCAGCTTCGTGGGCCGACGGGTCGAGGTGGCCGAGATCGCCG
>JBBPYZ010000011.1:0-5071 GCA_038199465.1 Acidimicrobiales bacterium
CCGGGGGCGACGCCTACTTCGTGATGGTCGCCGCCTACGAGGTCACCTACCTGGCGGCAAGCACCGACCTGGGCGTCACCCTCACCACCCCGGCCACCGGGGCCTCCACCCCCTACACGTTCAGCATCGCTGGCAGCCGCCCGCCCGGGTCCCGAGCGGTCACGGCCACGGTGAGCACCGCCGCCGCCGGCCAGGACCCCTCCCCTGACAACAACTCCGACTCCGCGAACGTGAGCGTCGTGATCAGCACCGACCTCAGCACCTCGCTGACCGTCGCCCCGACATCTGTCGCCGAGGGCTCGCCGTTCACCGCGTCGGCGGCCGTGGCGAACGCCGGCCCCAGCGATCTCGCTACCGGTGAGGCGACGGTGACGATCGACCTGGGCGACGGGCTGGCCCTCTCCGGCGACGTCCCCTCGGGCTGCGCCACGTCCACCGCCGGCGTCACGTGTGCCCTCGGTCCCGTAGCCGGTGGTGCCACCTGGACGTCACCGGCCGTCACCATCGTCGGCACCGCAGGCACCAGGACGATCACGGCCACCGTCGCCACCACCTCGCCCGGGCAGGATCCCGAGGCGAGCAACGACAGTGCGTCCGCCTCGGTCACCGTCCTGGCCCCTCCCTCGGCGGCGCTGAGCCCGACGAGCGTGGACTTCGGTGACCAGCCGGTGGGCACCACGAGTGCCTCGCAGACGGTGACGGTCACCAACACCGGGGATTCGCCGCTGAAGATCAGCGTGGTGGCGACCTCCGGTGACTTCGCCGTGGCTGGCGGGTCGAGCTGTGCGGCGGAAGTTGCCCTGGCCCCCCACGCCTCGTGCTCGGTGGTGGTGACCTTCACGCCCACGGCCGGAGGGGCCCGCACGGGTGCGCTCACCGTGGCCGACGACGGCACCCCCAGCCCGCACACCGTTGCGACGGCAGCGGTGGAGGTGACGGTCAAGGTGGTGGCTCCCGGGGCCAGCACGATCACCAGCACGGCCTCCGTCACCGCCACCTCGGACGACCCCAGCACCTCCAACAACTCGGCGACTGTCACCACCCGCGTCTTCGGGAGGCGATGAGGGCCGGTTGACGAACCTGAGAGGCGCCGGCGTCGGTGCCTCGTGTGGTCGGGATGCCACCTTGGGCGGGCGGCACGGGCAAGATGGGCCGCCATGGCCCTTCGCGCGGCGTGGGGGCGGCCCTGGTGGCGTCCGAACGGTGGTCCGGGAGCGTGACTGGTCCCGTCGTGGTGGTGGGGGCAGGGCACAACGGGCTGGTGGCGGCCTGCTATCTGGCGCAGGCGGGGCGGGAGGTGGTGGTCGTCGAGCAGCTGGACCGGCCGGGTGGCGGGTCGCGGACCGAAGAGACCATCCCTGGCTACCGGTTCGACCTGCACTCGGCCGCCCACAACATCATCAACCTGACCGCCATCCCGGCCGAGCTCGACCTGGCCGGCGCCGGCCTCGACTACCTCGAGATGGACCCGTTCTCCATCGCCGTGCACGAGGACGGGCGGCGGGTGCGGTTCTTCCGGTCGATCGAGGCGACGGTCGAGTCGATCGCCGAGACGTCGCCGGCCGAGGCGCAGGCCTACCGGCGGTTCATGGACAAGAGCCTGCCGATCGTGCGCACGGTCCTGCCGGCCATCCGGGGCGACGGGCCCTCCAAGGCGTTGCCCCATCAGCTTGGCAACCTGGTGCGGTCGCTGCGCTCTCAGCCGCTCACCACGGCCCGGGACGCCATCAGCCCCTACGACTCGCTGCTTCGGCGGTGGCTGCCGTCCGACCTCACCCGGGGGCCGGTGGCCGCCTTCGCCGCCCACGCCGGGGTGGGGCCGTCGGTGCCGGGAGGCGCCCTGTTCGCCTTCTGGCAGGCCGCCTACCACCTGTTCGGCCAGTGGCACGGCCGGGGCGGCGCCCAGAACCTGACCGACGCCCTCGTCACCCGGCTCACCTCGCTCGGTGGCCAGCTGCGGTGCTCGGCACCGGTCGAGCGGATCGAGGCCCCGAACGGCCGGGTGACGGCGGTCGTGCTCGCGAGCGGTGAACGCATCGCATCGTCGTCGGTGATCACCGCCATCAACCCCCAAACGGCGCTGCTGCACCTGCTGCAACCGCCGCTTGGCGGGCCGCCCGGCGCCGACCTGGCTGCCGCCCGCCGCTCAAACGTGGTGCAGGCCCTGGTGCACGTGGCCACCGACCGGCTGCCCGTCTACCCGAACAGCCGCCCCGGAGACTGGAACGGCCTGCAGAGCTACGTCGACCGGCTCGACGACCTCACCGCGGCCTGGGCCCGGTCCGAGGCCGGCCTGCTGCCCGATCCGCTGCCCCTCTACGCCTTCACCCCCTCGGCCCTCGACGACCGCCTGGCGCCGGCCGGGCACCACACCGTCTACCTGGCATGTCCCGCCGCCCCGGCCCGGATCGACGGTGGGTGGTACGCCCGGCGCGACGAGTTCGTCGAGGCCGCCCTGGCCACCATGGAACGGCGGGCGCCAGGCTTCGGAGCCACCATCCAGGGGATCAGCCCATGGACGCCCGACCAGATGGAGGAGGCCGGAGGTTGGCCCGGCGCCCACCCGATGCACCTCGACATCGCCCTCGACCAGCTCGGCCCCTTCCGGCCCACCAGGCAGCTGGGCCGGTGGCGCACGCCGATCCAGGGCCTCTACATCTCGGGGGCGGGGACCAACCCCTCCGGCGGGATCGCCGGCACCCCCGGCCGCCAGGCGGCCCGGGCCCTGCTGGGAGACCAGAAGGGCTGAGGCCGCCGCCTCACCAGGTCAGGCCGAGGGCGAGCCCGGCGGCGGCGGCGGCGAGGCCGACGAAGGAGGTGGCGGCCACGTTGGTCAGCGCCTGGTCGACCCGACCGTCCTCAGCCAGGCGCACGGTCTCGATGGAGAAGGTGGAGAAGGTGGTGTAGGCCCCGACGCCGCCGCTGCCCACGATGGTGCCGGCCGTGGCGCCGATGTGGTGGTCGAGGGCGAGCCCGGTGAGCACCCCGAGAATGAGGCAGCCCGAGACGTTCACGGTGAGGGTGCCCCACGGGAACCGACCTCGGGTCCGGGACCCGACCCAGCCGTCCAGCAGGTAGCGGGCCGGGGCGCCGACGGCGGCGGCAGTGAGGAACCCGAGCCACGCCAGCGGGCTCACGGGGACCTCCGGGTCGGGCCGAAGCGGCGGCCCACGCGGGTCCCGGCGAAGGCCAGGGCGACGCCGGCGGCGAGACTCAGGGCCCCATAGGTGACCCCGGTCACGGGATGGCCGTCCCGCAGCAGCAGGGCGGTCTCGATCTGGTAGGTCGACATGGTGGTGAAGGCGCCGAGGATGCCGGTGGCCAGGAAGGCCCGAAGGTGGCGGCGGGCGGCGAACCGCTCGAGGAGGACGACCACGAGCAGGCCGAGGAGGAAGCTGCCGGACAGGTTCGTCCACCAGGTGGCCCAGGGGAAGCGACCCCGACGGGTGGGGATCCATCGGGCGATGGCGAGGCGGACGGAGGCGCCGAGCATCCCGCCGACGGCGATGGCGACGAGGAGGCCGGGCTGAACGCGGCCGGCATCGTCCGGAGGGCCGTCGCTCATGGCGCGCCTCCCACCGGCATGGCTGTGAACCTACGCGCCCCGGACCGCGGCGAGCCGGCTTCGGCGCCGCCATGAATGGCATGTCAGGTCCGCGCCACCTAGGGTGGACAGCCTCATGTTGGCTGGTGCCTCGTCCATCCCGATGCACCCCGTCCCCATCTACAAGGTGCTGATGGAGCGCGAGGAGCTGGACGCGGCCTCCGAGGCCCTCCGGCGCGGCTGGCTGGGCATGGGCGAGTACGTCGACGGCTTCGAGCAGGCGATAGAGAAGGCCGTGGGCGGATCCCGGCGGGCGGTGGCCGTCAGCACGGGCTACGCCGCGCTCCACCTCGGGATGATCATCGCCGGGATCGGTCGGGGCGACGAAGTCATCGTGCCCTCCCTCACCCACCTCGCCGACGTGCAGGCCATCCGGGCCGTGGGCGCCGAGCCCGTGCTGTGCGACGCCGACGACGCCACCCTGTGCCTCGATCCGGCCCGGGCGGCCGAGCTCATCGGTCCCCGCACCCGAGCCATCGTCACCATGGACTACGGGTGCCACCTGGCCGACCACCGAGCCTTCTCCGCCCTGGCCGCCGACCACGGTCTGCGGGTCATCCACGACGCCGCCCACTCCTTTGGCGCGTCCGTCGAAGGCCACGCGATGGGCGGGTTCTCCGACATCTGCATGCTGAGCTTCGACCCGGTCAAGGCGCTGTCGTGCATCGACGCCGGCGTGGTGATGGTGAAGACCCAGGAGGACGTGCTGCGGCTGCGGGAGCTGCGGGTGCTCGGGGCCAGCCACGCCGCCGAGCTCGCCTACGGCCACCAGCGGGCCTGGAGCTACGACGTGGCCGAGGACGGCTTCCGCTACCACCTCTCCAACGTGCACGCCGCCATCGGCCTGGCCCAGCTGGCCAAGCTCGACCGCATCCGCGCCAGCCGGCAGGCCGCCTGCCGCACCTACCGGGGCCGCCTGGGCGCCGTCGAGGGTGTGACCGTCCCTGACGGCGAGATCGATGACCTGAACCCGTTCCTGTACTACGTGCGGATAGACGCCGACCGCCGCGAGGCGTTCCGCGAGCACCTGGCCGGCCGGGGCATCGAGACCGGCATCCACTGGGTGCCCATCCACCGGCTCACGCTGTTCCGGGGCTGCCGACGCGGCGACCTGGCGGTCACCGACCGGGCCGCCGACGAGATCGTCTCACTGCCCCTGCACTCGGCCATGCCCGCAGCGCTGGTCCACCAGGTGTGCGACGCCGTGGAGTCATTCTTCCAGCCGCCGGCCGCCGTGGTCGGGACCAACGGTCACCGGCTCAGCTCGGCCGACCAGCGCCGGTACTCGGCGTAGAACGCCCGGCGCTCGTCCGGGTGCACCGGCAGCCACCCGCCGACAGCGAAGGCGAGCAGGCCGACGAAGAACACGTCGAAGGTGTAGCGGCGGGCGAGCACGAACATCACTGGGGCGCTGAGCAGAAAGGCGATCACCGGGACCTTCACGTACAGCTGCATCGAACGCCGGCC
>JBBPYZ010000012.1:0-13919 GCA_038199465.1 Acidimicrobiales bacterium
ACCAGCTCACCACCACCCTCACCGCCATCGGCCTCACCGCCGTGCCGGCCGACCCCCCGCACAGCCCCGGCGGCGACGACGGCTGACCACCACCGGAAGCGCTTCCGACGGAAGCGTTCGCACGACCTCCGACCTGAGGAAGGTCTGCGTGGCCGCCGCCTGCGGATGAACGGCCAACCCCGAGCACGAGGCCCAAGCAGATACTCGCCGAACACGCCCCCGAACAGATCGTCAGGTTTGCTGATCCCCCTGGCGATGCGTTTGCCCGGGCAGTTTGACCTCATCCAGGTCACCGACCGCCGCATGGTGGCCGGGCCGACCTCGGTGGGGCGAGCACTGATGGTGGTGCTGGACCGAATCTTCGCATCAGAGCCTGTGGAGCGCACCGCGCCTGGTGCGACGGCCTACTTCTCGGCGTAGAAGTAGACGAGCACGCGGCGCCCGGCGAAGTCGCCGAGCCGCACCTGTTTCCCGTCCTGGTCGGGGAGTTCGAAGGGGGGCGCGGTGTCTCCTGCCGAGAGCGTCATGGCCCGAAACCTACCTGCGGCTTGGGGGGCGGCGGGCACTAGGTTCACCGGGGATGCAGGAGCCGCCTGACGACCGTGCGATCGGGTCCTTCACGGCCAACGGGCCGTGGGTGGTGGTGCCCGAGGAGCTGGTGTGGCGCCGGGGCCTCGGCACGGTGCGCCTCACCACCCAGAGGGAGGTGCCCAGCCTCATCCGCAGGCGGCGGCTGCCGCCGGGGGCCCGGGTGGTGTTCGTGGGACGGCTGCTCGGCGCCGCCATCCTCAGCTGGTACCTGATCGAGCGGCGGCGGGCGCCGGGCTCCTCGGCCAGCCGCGTCGGGCTGTCCCGCCGCCTGCGCAAGGCCTTCGAGCGGCTCGGGCCCACCTACATCAAGCTGGGCCAGATCATCAGCTCCGGTGAGGGGATCTTCCCCGAGGAGCTGGTGCGCGAGTTCCGCCTGCTGCGCGACCGGGTGCCCGCCGAGCCGTTCGAGGCCGTGGTGGCCATCGTCGAGGCCGACCTTGGCCAGCCCCTGAGCGCGGTGTTCGCCGACTTCTCGACCGAGCCGATCGCCGCCGCCTCCATAGCCCAGGTCCACGCCGCCCACCTGCTCGACGGCACCCCCGTCGTGGTCAAGGTGCAACGGCCCACGGTGTCCGACATGGTCCGCCGCGACCTGGCCGCCATGAGCTGGATCGCCCCCTGGCTCATCGGCCGCATCCCGGTGTCGGCCCTGGCCAACCCGCCGGCGCTGGTCGAGCTGTTCGCCGAGACGATCGTCGAGGAGCTCGACTTCCGGCTCGAGGCCGAGAACATGTTGGACATCGCCCGGATCCTGGCCGGCAAGGACGAGCGGGCCGTCGTCGTCCCCCGCCCCCACCCGACGCTGGTCACCAAGCGGGTCCTGGTCATGGAGCGCCTGTCCGGCTTCTCCTTCGACGACGTCGAGGGGATGAAGGCCGCCGGCGTCGACACCCGGGCCGTCGTTCGGGCCTGCATGATCACCCTCCTCGAGGGCTGCATGCTCCACGGGGTGTTCCACGGCGACCTGCACGGCGGCAACCTGCTGGTACGGGCCGACGGCAAGGTGGCCCTGCTCGACTACGGCATCACCGGCCGCCTCTCCGAGCCCCGCCGCCTCGCCTTCCTCCGCCTCCTGGTGGGCGGCACGCTCAACGACGTCCGCATCCAGCTGAGCGCCCTGATCGACCTCGGCGCCCTGCCTGTCGGCACCGACCTGGAAGCGGTCATCGCCGACCTGGAGCTCGAAGGCCCGGTCAAGGACCCGACGAAGATGTCGAGCGACGAGCTCACCAAAGAGCTGCAGCAGCTGGTCAAAAAGCTCCTGGGCTACGGGGCCAAGGCCCCGAAGGAGCTGATGCTGTTCGTCAAGGACCTGCTGTTCATCGACGGCGCCCTGGCCACCCTGGCCCCCGACGTCGACCTGTTCGCCGAGATCACCTGGATCGCCATGTGGTTCGCCGAGCAGCACGGCGAGAAGATCGCCGCCGAGATGGGGATCGACCTGTCGACCGCCGCGGTCGACCTGGACGGCCTGCGGGCCAGCATCGGGGTCGACGCCAGCGTGAACACCATGACCCACCGCGAGCTGCAGGAGCGGAGGGCCACCATCCGCAAGCGCTTCGAGGAGGACCGGCCCACACTGCGGGCCCGGCGGCGCCGGGCCCGAGCCAAGCCCTGAGGGCGACCGGCCTCAGTCCCCGCGGGGCGTGAAGATGCGGGCCACCCCGGGCCGCTCCACCGGGGCGGGGGCGATCAGGAAGCGGCGGGGGAAGCGGCGCTCGTAGCCGAGCAGAACGACCCTGGCGTCGCCGGCCGCATCCTCCAGGTCGACCCGGATGGCCAGGCCGAGCTCGGGGTCCTGGCGGACGTCGACGCAGGTGCCCGCAGCCCGCAGCCTCCCCGCCGCCGCCTCGGTGGCCAGCTCGGCCACCAGGGCGTCGAGGAGGCCGCCGGGATCCTTGGCGCTGGCCTGGTTCGGAGGCGCCGCCACCAGCTGCTCGGTGCCCCCCTCGGCCCAGATCACCCCGCCGAAGGGGAAGAAGCGGCCCCGCTTGCGCAGCAACTCGCCGGCCAGCCCGAACAGGAGCCGGGCCAGGCGCTCGAGGTCGTCCTCGGGGTCGCCCGGATCCAGGCTGTCCAGGGTTTCGATGCCTCCAGCGTAGGATCGCCCTCTTATGGCCACCCGCCAGGACATCCGCAACGTTGCCATCATCGCCCACGTCGACCACGGCAAGACCACACTCGTCGACAAGATGCTGTGGCAGTCCGGCGCCTTCCGCGCCAACCAGGACGTGGCCGAGCGGGTGATGGACTCGATGGACCTCGAGCGGGAGAAGGGCATCACCATCCTGGCCAAGAACACCGCCTTCACCTACGAGGGCGTCAAGCTCAACATCATCGACACCCCGGGCCACGCCGATTTCGGCGGCGAGGTCGAGCGGGGCCTGTCGATGGTCGACGGCGTGCTCCTGCTGGTCGACTCGTCCGAGGGGCCCCTCCCCCAGACCCGCTTCGTGCTGCGCAAGGCGCTCGAGTCGGGGCTGCCGGTCATCCTGGTCATCAACAAGGTGGACCGGCCCGACTCGCGGGTGGACGAGGTGATCAGCGAGGTCGAGACGCTGTTCCTCGACCTGGCCGAGCACGCCCACCAGATCGACTTCCCGGTCGTGTACTGCATCGCCCGCGACGGCATCGCCAGCATGGATCCGCCCACCGACGGAAAGCTGAAGGGCGACAACCTGCGCCCGCTGCTCGACCTGCTGCTGGAACGCATCCCGGCGCCGACCTACGACGTCGAGATGCCGCTCCAGGCGCTGGTCACCAACCTCGACTCGTCGCCCTACCTGGGCCGGATCGCCCTGTGCCGGGTGGTGAACGGCACCATCAAGAAGGCTCAGCAGGTGGCCTGGTGCCGGGCCGACGGCACCATCGAGCGGGCCAAGGTCACCGAGCTGTTCGTCACCGAGAACCTGGACCGAGTCGACGCCGAGTCGGCCGGCCCGGGCGAGATCATCGCCATCGCCGGGCTGCCCGACATCACCATCGGCGAAACCCTGGCCGACCCCGACGACCCCCGCCCGCTGCCGGTCATCACCATCGACGACCCCAGCCTGTCGATGACCATCGGCATCAACACCTCGCCGCTGGCCGGCACCGAGGGCAAAAAGCTCACCGCCCGCCAGGTCAAGGCCCGCCTCGACACCGAGCTGATCGGCAACGTCAGCATCCGGGTGCTGGCCACCGAGCGGCCCGACACCTGGGAGGTGCAGGGCCGGGGCGAGCTGCAGCTCGCCGTCCTGGTCGAGATGATGCGCCGCGAGGGCTTCGAGCTCACCGTCGGCAAGCCCCAGGTGCTCACCCGCACCGTCGACGGCAAGGTCCACGAGCCGGTCGACCACCTGACCATCGACGTGCCCGAGGACTTCTTCGGCGTGGTCAGCCAGCTCCTGGCCCTGCGCAAGGGCCGGATGGAGCAGATGGTGAACCACGGCAGCGGCTGGGTGCGCCTGGAGTACCGCATCCCCGCCCGCGGCCTCATCGGCTTCCGCACCGAGTTCATGACCGAGACCCGGGGCACCGGCATGCTGCACCATGTCTTCGACCGCTGGGAGCCCTGGGCCGGCGAGATCCGCCACCGGGCCAACGGCTCGCTGGTGGCCGACCGCAAGGGCCCCACCACCGGCTACGCCCTGGTGGCCCTCCAGGACCGCGGCGTGATGTTCCTCGGCCCCGGCGTCGAGGTCTACGAGGGCATGATCGTGGGCGCCAACAGCCGTAGCGAGGACATGGACATCAACCCGACGAAGGAGAAGAAGCTCACCAACATGCGGGCCTCCTCCTCCGACAACTTCGAGAAGCTCATCCCCCACCGCCTCCTCTCGCTCGAGCAGGCCCTGGAGATGATCGCCGAGGACGAGTGCGTCGAGGTCACCCCGACCAGCGTCCGGGTGCGCAAGCTCGTGCTCGACGCCCAGACCCGCGGCCGCAACCGCAAGCGCAGCCCGGGCGACGGCTGACCCGGCACGACCGGACCGCGCGCTGCTCCTACCTTGGAGCGTGGGGCACGGCGTAGGCGATCGGCGCCAGATGCAGCCACAGGGGCAGGGCGCGGGTCAGCGCCGGCAGACCGTGCACCTTGACCGTTCCTGCCGCCTGCGCCTCGTCCAGGGTGATCCGCCCCAGCCACACCTCGAACATGGCCGATAGATCGGCTCGGACCGCCAGGTCCGAGCCAAAGCCAGGGTCCTGGAGGCAGACGGAGACGTCGTCGCTCTTGAGGATCAGCCAGTAGCTCTTGCTGTCCTCAGTGAAATCGAAGCGGATGACGACACGCTGGCTCGGGAGGGCCTGGCGGTTGATCCGACCACGCATCCACCACAGCAGCAGGATCGGGTCGAGTTCATCGGGCTTGGGGGCGGCGAAGGCCCAGCGGGCGCCCCACTCGGCGATCCCCCTGATCAGCGGGCCCAGCTCCTCGCCAGCGGCGGTGAGGTGGTACGAGCTGGACCGGGCGGCCGGACCTGGCCGCCTCTCGACCACGCCCGCCGCCTCCAGCCCCCGAAGGCGTTGGGCCAGGAGGGGCCTCGAGATCCGGGGCAGACCCCGGGCGAGGTCGTTGAAGCGGTTGACTCCAGAGATCAACTCGCTCACGATCAGGAGCGTCCAACGATCGCCGAGGACCTCCGATGCCTTGGCCACGGGGCAGTACTGCCCGTACGAGCGCATCAGCCGTGCCCCGGGCGCGCCACAGGTTCAGAATCTACACTTCTCGAGCCACTGCGAAGGCCGTAGCGTCCCGAACCGTCGTTCCTGGCCCGAATCGGACTGGGGAACCGACCTGACAACGAGGGGGAGGCCGTGGTGGAGGATCAGGAGCTCCAGGAATCGATCCGGTTCCATGGGCACATGTGCGCAGGTCTGGCGCTCGGCCTTCGGGCTTCGGAGCTGGCCCTGCGCAGCCTGGGCACCGACCGGGGGCGGGACGATCTCATCGTCGCCGTCGAGACCGACACGTGTTCGGTCGACGGGGTCCAGACCCTCACCGGCTGCACGTTCGGCAACGGGAAGCTCTACTTCAGGGACCACGCCAAGAGCGCGTACACCTTCTGGCAGGATCAGCGGGAGACGGCGTTGCGCATCATTGCCCGGCCTGAGGGTCCCAGCTCTGCTGGCCCGGACTTCTGGGCGATGTTCGAGCGTGTGCAGCGGGGCACGGCCACCGAGGAAGAGCGGGCCGCCTTCGCCCGGGACCAGCGGCAG
Organism: Acidimicrobiales bacterium; assembly: GCA_038199465.1. Taxonomy (GTDB): domain Bacteria; phylum Actinomycetota; class Acidimicrobiia; order Acidimicrobiales; family JAUJNH01; genus JAUJNH01. Next base: position 5,791 of record JBBPYZ010000012.1, read on the forward strand.
CGCAGCCAGCTCATCCTGGAGTCGTCGGACGAGGACCTGTTCAGCACCGAGGAGATCGACGAGATCCCACCGACTCGGCCACTCGTGAGCGAACCGGTCGTGTGCCGGGGATGCGGAGAGGCAACTATGGCCCACCGGACCGTGGAGCGTGCGGGAGCACCCTTGTGCGCCTCGTGCGAACCGGGGCGCACCAACCTGCTGGGATCCCGATGAAGCGGCTCCGGGTCGCCGTCGTCGCCGTGGCGGCGATCGTGGCATCTGCCTGCACGTCGTCGTCAACCACCTCACCGTCGGCTCAGCCACCGGGCGACTCACCGCGCTACGGCGGCACGCTGGTCGCCGCCATCCCTGATCCCGGTCAGCTAAACCCCGGCGTCACCACCTCGGGCATCACCCACCAGGTCACAGGCCAGATCTTCAACGGCCTGGTGAGGTTGGACGACAAGCTCGAGCCGCAGCCCGACCTGGCCACCAGCTGGCAGGCGACCGACGACAGCAGGACCTACACCCTCAAGCTGGCCGAGGGGGTGCGCTGGCACGACGGGCAACCGTTCTCGTCTGCCGACGTCAAGTTCACCTTTGAGAACATCCTGGTGAAGTTCTCCCAGCGCACCATCGCCGCCCTCGGCCCGATCCTCGAGTCGATCGAGACGCCCGATCCCACCACCGTGGTGTTCAGGTTCAAGCAGCCCTACCCGCCGTTCGTGTCGCTCATCGACGAGGACAACGCGCCGATCCTGCCCAAGCACATCTACGAGGGCACCGACCCGTTCACCAACCCGGCCAACGCCAAGCCCGTGGGGACCGGCCCGTTCCGCTTCGAGTCCAAGGCCGAGGGCGACCGCATCACCCTGGTGCGCAACCCCACCTACTTCAAGGAGGGCCAGCCCTACCTCGACCGCATCGTCTTCCGGCTGATCGCCAACCCGGTCCAGGCCTTGCAGGCCTTCCAGGCCGGTGAGATCAACCTCCTGAGCCCGATCCCGCCTCAGGTGGAGCAGCTCAGGGCTCTGCCCGGCACCGTCGTCACGGAGAAGGGCAGGCTGGGCTTCTCCCGGGTGATCCGGCTCATCCCCAACATCCGTCGCAAGCCGTTCGACGACGTCCGCGTGCGCCAGGCCATGGCGTACTCGATCGATCGCGACTTCATCGCCAAGACCGTCTACTCCGGGCTGTTCAAGCCAGCGACGGGGCCCATCACCCGCGGCCTCGAATGGGCCTACACCGCTGAGGTGAAGAAGTACCCCCGGGACGTGGCCAAGGCCCAGGCGCTCCTCGACGCCGCCGGGCTGACCCCGGGCCCGGACGGGGTCCGCATGCGCACACCTTTCCTGTTCGACCAGAGCTTCGCCCCGGTGGCCGACATCCTGAAGCAGGAGCTCGGCGAGGTGGGGATCGCCCTCGACCTGCAGTTGGTCGAGTTCAACACCTGGGTCAAGAAGGTCTACCTGGACTGGGACTTCGACCTCGGCTACAGCCAGCTCACCGACATCCCCGATCCTGATTTCGCGGCCAAGAGCGTGTTCACCTGCGCCAACATCGTCAGGGTCCCCTTCGTCAACGCCGAGGGGTACTGCAACGAGAAGGTGGACGGCCTCTTCGCCCGGGCGGCGACCGAGTCGGACCGCTCGAAGAGAGCCGCCCTGTACAAGGAGGTCCAGCAGATCATCGTCGAAGACCAGCCGCAGATCTTCCTCGTCGACGGCATCGGCCCCTGGGCCTTCTCCTCTGAGTTCAAGGGCATCGACGAGGCCGGTGCCAAGTCGCCGTACTACTTCGGCCACACGGCCTGGTCGACCAAGGGATCAGCGGAGAGGCCCAAGCCGTGACGCTGGCCACGAGGTGAGCTCTCCCCTGCCCCGAGCTCCGGCCTAGCGGGCCAGCCTGGTGGTCCGCTACCTCGCCCGCCGGCTCGTGGGGTCCATTGTCCTGCTGGTGGTGGTCGTCGCCCTGACGTTCCTGCTCGTCCGCCTGGCCCCCGGGGACACCGCGGTGACCCTGGCCGGTTCCGGAGGAGGGGACCCGGCCTACTTCGCCCTCCTCCGGGAGCGCCTGGGTCTGAACCAGTCCGTGCCCGAGCAGCTGCTCTGCTACATCGGCGGCGTCCTGCGAGGGGACCTGGGGTTCTCCGTCGTGCGGGGCAGACCGGTTCGGGACGTGCTGCTCGAGCGGCTACCGGCCACGCTGCTCCTGGTCGGGACCGCCATCACCCTCTCCACGATCGGCGGCGTGATCCTGGGCGTGGTCGCCGCCGCCCGGAGGAAGACATGGGCGGACGGAGCGATCTCCTCCTGTTCGCTCGTCGTCTACTCGCTCCCGGTGTTCTGGCTCGGTCAGGTCGCCGTCGGCCTCTTCGCCGTCCGACTGCGCTGGCTGCCGACGGGCGGCATGACGTCGATCACCGCTTCGCCCACGAGGCTCGGCCGACTCGTCGACCTGGGCCGCCACCTGGCACTGCCGGCGGGGATCCTCGGGCTCCTCCTGATCGGCCTGATCGTCCGCATCACCCGCACGGCGATGCTCGAGGTCTTGCAGGAGGACTACATCGCCGCCGCCCGCAGTCGTGGGCACCCGGTGCGCAGGGTGCTGTTCTGCCACGCTCTGCCCAACGCGGTCCGGCCGGTCCTCACGGTGGTCACCAGCCAGCTCGGGGTGATCCTGACGGCTGGCGTCCTCGTGGAGACCGTCTTCTCCTGGCCCGGACTCGGTCGGCTCCTGCTCGACTCGGTGCTGGCCAGGGACAACCCGATGCTGGTGGGACTCCTGCTCCTCTCATCCATGAGCCTCATCGTGGTCAACCTCGCCACGGACCTGCTGTACGCGCTCGTCGACCCCCGGGTGAGCTACCGGTGACCCGACTTCTGACCCGGAGGCTGAAGCCGAGCCGAAGGCTGCGGCTGGGTCTCCTGCTCCTCGTCGTCATCGCCGTGGGCACAGCCGCGGCAGGGCCCTTTGGCGGTGACCCCTTCCGCCCCGGCACCGTCACGTTGCAGCCTCCGTCCCTGCGCCACCCGATGGGCACGGACCACGTCGGCCGCGATGTCCTGACGCGGGTGTCGCAGGGGGCCGGGACATCGTTGTCGGTGGCAGCGATCTCAGCCCTGGCCGCCGCGCTGATGGGAACGGCAGCAGGTCTGGTCGCTGGGTACGCCGGCGGTCTGCTCGACGAGATCCTGCTCAAGCTCTCCGAGGTCTCCCAGGTCATGCCCCAGTTCCTGGTCGCTCTCGTCGCCGCCGCGGTCTTCGGCTCGAGCCGGCTCGTCCTCGCCGCGGTCCTGGCGACCACCTTCTGGCCGAGCACAGCCCGATTGGTGCGCGGCGAGGTGCTGTCGCTTCGAGAACGGGAGTTCGTCGAGGCCGCGAGAGCTCAGGGCGCCGGCGGGTCGCGCATCCTCCTGCGCCACCTGCTGCCCAACGCGCTGCCAGTCGTGGTGATCAACGCCTCGTTCCAGGCCGGCGCAGCCGTGCTCATCGAAGCTGGTCTGGCGTTCCTCGGGCTCGGTGACCGCAACGTCGTCTCCTGGGGCGCCATGTTGGCCGATGCTCAGACCTATGTCGGGATCGCCTGGTGGCTGTCCCTCTTCCCCGGGCTGGCCGCAGGCGTGACCGTGCTGGCCATGAACCTGGCCGGCGACGGCCTCAACGAGGCCATGGGCATCCACTGACCGCAGGAGCTCCTTGCTCAGGCGAGCGATTCCGCAGGTTCGGATTCCCAGGCGGCCAGGTCGGCGAGGCGGGGGTCGTTGGAGAAGACCTCGACCATGGGCAGGTCGAGGCCCAGGCGCTTCTGCAGCTTCTGGATCTCGAGCACCTGGTCCCACAGCACCAGGGTGACGGCCACGCCGCTGGCCCCGGCCCGGGCCGTGCGGCCGGAGCGGTGGAGGTAGGTCTTGTGGTCCTCCGGCGGGTCGAAGTGCACGACGGTGTCGACGTTGTCGATGTGCAGGCCGCGGGCGGCGACGTCGGTGGCCACCAGCACGGGCACGGTGCCCTGGATGAACTGCTTCAACGCCTTTTCGCGAGCCTGCTGGCGGAGATCGCCGTGGATGGCGCCGGCCTGCACCCCCTCTCGTTCCAGCTGCTCGACCAGCCGATCGGCACCCCTCTTGGTGCGGGTGAACACCAGCGTGCGCTTTCCCCCCCTCCCGATGGAGGCCACCACCTTGGGCTTGTCCATCTGGTGGATGGAGAGGAAGCGGTGCTTCATCTCGGTGACGGTCGTGATGTCGCTGACGATCTCGTGGCGGATGGGGTCGACCTGGTAGCGGGTGACCAGGTGGTCCACGTCGCCGTCGAGGGTGGCCGAGAACAGCAGGGTCTGGTGGGGGGCGGTGACCCGGCGCAGCAGCCACTCGACCTGGGGCATGAAGCCCATGTCGGCCATGCGGTCGGCCTCGTCGAGGACGATGACGGCCACGGCGTCAAGGTCGACGGCCTCCTGCTGGCACAGGTCGATGAGCCGGCCCGGTGTGCAGATGGCCACGTCGACCCGCTCGCCCAGCGCCTTGAGGTCCTTCTCGAGCGAGGTGCCGCCGTAGAAGGTGCGGGCGGTGCGGCCCACGGCTTTGGCCAGGGGCAGCAGCACGCCGGCCACCTGGACGGCCAGCTCCCGGGTGGGCACCAGCACCAGGGCCGTGGGGTGGCCGGGCTCCGACGGCGGGCAGCGCATCAGCATGGGCAGGCCAAAGGCGAGGGTCTTGCCCGACCCGGTCTTGGCCTTGCCGCACAGGTCACGCCCGGTGAGGGCATCGGCGATGGTGACGGCCTGGATGGGAAAGGGCTCGCGAATGCCGTCGGCGTTCAGGACGGCGACGAGGTCGGCGTCGACGCCGAGGCCAGCAAAGGTGGTCATCTTCTGGGGGGTCTCCTGGGGTCGGGTGGCGGTGTTGGGCCACCGCGGCCCGTGCTTTGAGACTCGGCGGACGGCCCCGCATCCGGGCCGCCGAGTGCGACCCGTCCGGCCACCACGGTAGCCGGCAACCGGGCGGAAACGTTGCCGCTGTCACCACCGGCCGCGGTGGACGACCTCGTCTGGTCCCCGCCGCCCCCGCGGCAGCGAGGGGGACGCCACGTCCGGCGCCCGGTGGCCGACGGCGATGGCCCCGATCGGGGTGTAGCCCTCCGGCACGCCGAAGGCGGTGCGGAAGGCCGTGACGTGGTCCCCGAAGATCCCGAAGTACAGCGCCCCGAGCCCCTCGTCCACCGCCGTGAGCAGGACGAGCATCGAGGCCATGGCGGTGTCGGTGTCCCAGTACGGCACCGGCCACCGGGACTCGTCGCCCGCCGCCAACCCCTTGTCGGGCTCGGCGTAGCGGTCGAGGTAGGCCTGCTTGTGGGAGAGCGGCACGATCAGGCAGGCGGCGGCGAACAGACCGGGGTGGGCGAAGGGCCGGTCGTGGCGGTCAGGGAAGACGGCGTCCCAGAACCGGGCCCGGTCGGCGGGCTCGGTCAGGACCAGGAAGGCCCACCCCTGGGAGAACCCGGCCGAGGGGGCGTGGAGGGCGTGCTCCAACAGGCGGTCGACCACCGCTGGGTCCACCGGTCGCTCGTGAAAGGCGCGCACCATCCGCCGCCGCAGGATGGCGTCACGCAGCTCCATCCCCGCCACGCTATTGGCCAGACCAGGAGGGACCTCAGGAGCGGTTGGTGTACCAGTCGGCGTTGATCTGGGCGAAGTGGGCCCACTGGGGCGGCAGGGCCTCGTCGGGGAACACCGCTTGGACCGGGCAGGCGTCCTCGCACGCCCCGCAGTCGACGCAGTTGTCCGGGTCGACGTACAGCATCGCCACGCTCGCGAACTCGGGCTCGTCCTTGCGGGGGTGGATGCAGTCGGGCGGGCACACCTCGACACATGCGGTGTCCTTGCAGCCGATGCACGGCTCGGCGATGACGTAGGCCACGGTGACTCCTTCGCCTGAGCGGGGGCCCAGCCTCCCATCGCCCGCCCCGGGCTGTCCAGACCTCAGCTGCGGTCGAGGGCGGCCCGCACCTCAGCCACCAGGGCGGCCACCTCGGCCGGCTTGTCGCCGTCGAGGAAGCGGCGCATGAGCGCGCTGGCGATGATCACGCCGTCGGCGTGGCGGGACAGCTCGACGGCCTGGCCGGCGGTGCTGACGCCGAAGCCCATCAGGACGGGTAGGTCGGTGGCCGCCTTCAGCCGGTCGCCGAGGGCGTCGGCGCTGCTGGCCATCTCGGTGCGGGCGCCGGTGACCCCCATGACGGTGACGCCGTAGACGAAGCCCCGGCTGCGCTCGCAGATGCGCTGCAGGCGGTCGTTGGGCGAGATCGGGGCGGCCAGCAGCACGGTGGCGACACCGGCGGTGGCGGCCGCCTCCTCCCAGCTCTTCGACTCCTCGAGCGGCAGGTCGGGAAGGATGGCCCCGGTGATCCCGGCCCGGGCCAGGTCGGTGGCGAAGCGGGCCCAGCCGGCCTTGTGGGCCAGGTTGGCGTAGGTCATGGCCACCAGCGGCACGCCGGCGTCGACCCCGCGCAGCTCCTCCAGGATGGAGCGGGGCGTGGCGCCGGCGTCGAGGGCCCGCTGGCTGGCCTCCTGGACGGTGGGGCCGTCCATCACCGGGTCGCTGAAGGGGATGGCGACCTCGATGGCGTCGGCCCCGGCGTCGGCCAAGGCGAGCAGCACGTCGGTCCAGCCGGGCAACCCACCGGTGACGTAGGGCACGAGCAGCTTGGCGCCGCCATCCCGGCGGGCGCGCAGGTGCGCCTCGAGCGGGATCCCGCTCACGGCTTGTCGCGCAGGTGGTCGAGGTCGCGGGCGATGGCCCGGGCGCTGCCCCGGCCCACCTTGTCGCCCAGGAGGTGCATGACCTGCTCGGCGTCCTTGTCGCCCCGGCCGCACAGGTTCACCAGCACGGTGTCGCCCTCGGGGATGGTGTGGCCGGCCTCGGCGATGAGCCAGGCCAGGGCATGGGCCGGCTCCAGGGCGGGCACGATCCCCTCGAGGCGGCTGCACAGGTGCACGGCCTCGAGCACGGCGGAGTCGTCGACCTGCACGTACTCGGCCCGGCCGAGGGCGGCCAGGTGGCTGTGCTCAGGCCCGACGCCCGGGTAGTCGAGACCGGCGGAGATGGACTCGGCCTCGAGCACCTGGCCGTCCTCGTCCTGCAGCAGCTGGCTGCGGGACCCGTGGACGATGCCGGGCGCCCCCTTGCCGATGGCGGCCCCGCCCGAGGGCTGTACCCCCACCAGGCGGGCGTCGGTGTCGACGAAGCCCGTGAAGATCCCCGACGCGTTGGAGCCTCCGCCGATGCAGGCCAGCACCCACTGCGGGGGCCCGCCGAGCAGCTCCTGGCACTGGGCCCGGGCCTCGGTGCCGATGACCCGCTGCAGCTCGCGCACCATCCACGGGTAGGGGTGGGGGCCCATCACCGAGCCGAGGAGGTAGTGGGTGGTCTCGACCGAGGCCACCCAGTCCCGGATGGCCTCGTTCACCGCATCCTTCAGCGTGCGGCTGCCACTGGTCACGGGGCGCACCTCAGCCCCGAGCAGCTCCATCTTGAACACGTTGAGGGCCTGGCGCTGGACGTCGACCTCGCCCATGTAGATGGTGCACTCCAGGCCGTGGCGGGCGGCGATGGTGGCGCTGGCCACGCCGTGCTGGCCGGCCCCGGTCTCGGCCACGATGCGGCGCTTGCCCATGCGCTCGACGAGGAGCGCCTGGCCCACCACGTTGTTGATCTTGTGGGAGCCGGTGTGGTTCAGCTCGTCACGCTTGAACAGCACCCGCACCCCGAGGTGCTCGCTGAGGCGGGGGCACTCGGTGGTGGGCGACGGGCGACCGGCGTAGTCCCGCAGCTCGGCGTCGAGCTGGGCGTGGACCGCCGGGTCGGCCCAGGCCTCGCCGAACGCGGCCTCGAGCTCGAGGCAGGCGGGCACCAGCGACTCGGGCAGGAAGCGCCCGCCGAACTCGCCGAAGTACCCGTCGGCGCCGGGGGTGCCCATGAGAGACGTAGCCACTAGATGCCGTCCTCCTCCCAGTCGTAGAGGGGGCCATGGGCGCCGGGCGCGGCGGCAGGGGAGGCGGCCTGCGGGGGGGTCTGCGGCGCGAGCGCCTCGCGCAGCTCCTTGCCGGCGGCGTGGGCCTTGGCGATGAAGGCCCGCAGCTTCACCGG
>JBBPYZ010000013.1:0-9195 GCA_038199465.1 Acidimicrobiales bacterium
GCGGGGCGCGGTGGCCGGCACGAACGTGGACGTCCCCGACCACAGCCCCTGGTCGACCTGGGCCACCGTCAGCGCCGGCGCCAAGGTGCTGGCCGGGCCTCCCACCCGGTCCGTCGACCCGGCCGAGCCGTTCCTGGTGCAGGACCGGGTGCCCGGCGCCGGCCGCCGGGGCGACGCCCTGGCCGGCGCTGGCCGCGCCACCGCCTTCGTCGGCCCTGACGTGCTGTCCCCGGTGCGGCTGGCGGTGGCGGACGGCGCCGGCCGCATCGGGCGGGCGGCCAGCGCCAGCTCACTGGGCGTGCCCGGTCTGGCCAACCGGACCCGGGCCGACGTGTCGGCCGGCGCCAGCCTGGTCGCGGTCGACGCCGGCACCCTCGACGGCGCCGGCCTCGAGGAGCTGCTGGGCCGGCTGCGTGCGATCGACCCCGGCCGCACGCTCCTGCTTGTGGTCACCCCGGCGGCCCCGGATGTGCCGCTGCGCCTGCGGCCCCTGATGGCCTCGGGGCCCGGCGCCCCAGCCGGCCGGCTCCTGTCGCCCTCCACCCGGCGAACCGGTCTGGTCCTGCTGAGCGACGTGGGCCCCACCGTCCTCGACGTCCTCGGGGTGCCCGTCCCCGGCGAGATGATCGGCCGACCGCTTGAGCGGCGGGCCGGGCCCGACGGGCTGGACGACCTGATCGAGGACGACCGGCTGGCCCTCCAGCGCGACATGGTGTGGGACCCGGCTCTGGTGGCCGTCGGCTTCGGTCACGCCGGCGCCCTGGGCTGGGCCTGGCGCCGCAGCCGGCGGGGCGGCCGTCAGGTCGCTGACGGGGAGACCCGGTCGCCGGTGGGGAGCCGCGGGCTGAGCTGGGCGGCCCTGGCCCTGTCAGCCTGGCCGCTGGCCACGTGGCTGACCCGGGCCGCTCCCGGCACGGGGTCGCTGGGCCGGGGAGCCGGGCTCGTCGCCATCGCCTTCGATCTGGCCGTGGTGGCGGCGGCCTGGCGCCTGGGGCGGCGGCGGGGTCTGGCCCCCCTGGCCCTGGTGGTGGGGGCCACCATCGCCCTGGTCACCCTCGACCTCGGCCTTGGCGGCCCGCTCCAGCTCTCCAGCGCCTTTGGCGGTGCCGCCCACTCGACCGGCCGCTTCACCGGCCTCGGCAACGTCGCCTTCGCCGTGTATGCGGCCAGCGCCCTCGTCGCCGTGGCCTGCGGGCGTCGGCGGGCTCCGTGGATGGTGGCCCTCCTCGTGGTGGTGGCCCTGGTCGACGCCCTCCCGTCGCTCGGCGCCGACGTCGGCGGCGCCGTCACCCTCGGCCCGGTCTTCGTCCTCACCGCCGCCGCCCTGTGGGGCCGCCTCCAGGGCCGCACCGTGGCCCTGGCCGCGGTCGCCACCGCGGCCCTGCTGGGCCTGGCCGTGGCCCTCGACCTGTCCCGGCCCGAGGCGCAGCGGACCCATCTGGCCCGGTTCGTGGCTGGCGGCGGCCAGAGCAGCTCGATCGGCGGCAAGCTGGCCCAGAACCTCGGCGCCTACGCGGCTGCGCCGCTCCTGGTACCCGTCGTTCTGATCGCGGTCGGCTTCGCCGTCCTGCTGTGGCGGGGTCGGTTCCAGGCGGTGCTGGGTTCCGGGTCGCCAGCCCGGACCGGGGTGGCCGCCCTTCTGGCGGTGGCGCTGGTCGGCAACGCCCTGAACGACAGCGGCGCCATCGTCACCGGCGTCGCCCTCCTCGTCCTGGCCCCCTACCTGGTGGGTCGCGTCGCCGCCACCGAACCTGCTCCCTCTCACCTCCCCCCGAGCACCGCCGGGACCGACCCCGCCAGCCCCGCCCCCGCCACCGCCCAGCCGGTCGCCACGGAGTGAGGTGGGTAGCGTGCCGCCGTGCGGTGGGCGGCCATCTCGGGGTTCGGGGCCGGGGCGGTGGTGGGGGCGGGGGCGCTGAAGCTGCTGGGCCCGGACATCGCCCGGCCGGGGCTGCAGCGGGTGAACGGCCGGGGTCGGGCGGTGGCCACCGCCGGCGGGATCGCCCCGCTGGCCAGCGTCCTGGCCGCGGCCGGCGTCACGGGCCTGCGCGGGGGCGGCGCCTGGCGGGCCACCGCCGTGGCCTGCGGGGCGCTGGGGGCGGCGGGCCTGGTCGACGACGTGGCGGGGGAGCGGGCCGGCGCCGGCGGGGCCAGAGGGTTGGCCGGCCACCTCGGCGCCCTGCGGCGGGGAAGGGTCACCACCGGGGCGGTCAAGGTCGCGGCTGGGGCCGTCGGCGGGATCGCCGCCGCGATCGCCCTCCGGCGGCCGACCGGCCCGGTCGCCGCCCTCGAGGGGGGAGCGGTGATAGCCCTGGCCGCCAACCTGGGCAACCTCCTCGACCGGGCCCCGGGGCGCACCAGCAAGGTGGCCCTGGCCGGGGCGGGGGCGCTGCTGGCCGCTGGCCGCCTGCCGGCCGGCCCGGCGTTCGCGGTGGGCGCCACCGCCGCCACCCTTCCGGACGACCTGGCCGAGAAGGTGATGCTGGGCGACACCGGCGCCAACCTGGTCGGGGCGGCGCTGGGCGTGGCCCTGGTCGACCGCCTCGGCCCCGGCGGGCGGCGCACCGCCCTCGCCGCCCTCCTCGCCCTGACCCTGGCCAGCGAGCGCTGGTCCTTCAGCACCCTCATCGGCACCACCCCGCCGCTGGCCTGGGCCGACCGTCTGGGGCGCCGCCCCACCTTCTAGGCGGGGCGAACTTCCGACGGGACCGGCCCAACCTCGTTGCCGGACGAAGGTTGCGATTCGTCGCGCCTGGTAAGAACGATCCTCATGCCTCGCCGCCGCCTTGCCTGGGTCGTCTGCTCGATCAGCCTCCTCGCCGCCGTGCTGGCCTCCACCGGCCCGGCGGGCGGCCAGTCCCCCCGGACGGTGAGGGTGGCCATCAAGGGCAACGAGAACAACATCACGCCCTTCACCGTGGGCTTCGGTGCCAACCCCGCCACCAACGACATCCAGCACCTGGTCTATGACTCACTCTTCTGGTCCCAGGTGAAGGAGAAACCCGAGCCGTGGCTGTCCGAGAAGGCTGAGTCGGCCGATGGCGGCAAGGTCTGGACGGTGACCCTGCGCGACGACGTGACGTGGCAGGACGGCCGGCCGTTCACCTCGGAGGACGTGGCCTTCAGCTACGACTACTACAAGAAGCAGGAAGGTGCGTCCGGACGCTACGCCCACCATGTCTCGGACGTCCCCGCCTACGACCGGGCCGAGATCATCGACCCGACGACGCTCAAGCTGTACTTCGCCGAGCCGGCGCCCCAGTTCAAGATCATGCCGGGGGCCGACCTACCGATCATCGCCAAGCACATCTTCGAGGGCATCGCTGACCCGGCCACGTCGACCACGGCCCTCCCCATCGGCACCGGTCCGTTCAAGCTGGTGCAGATCGTCCCCGACCAGCGCTACATCATGGAGGCCAACCCCGGGTACTTCAAGGGCAAGCCCCGCATTGACCGCCTCGAGCTGGTCATCATCAAGGACCCCGGCGGCGCCTTCACCGCGCTGCGCACGGGCGACGTCGACATGGTCGAGCGCAACGTCCCCGGAGAGCTGGTCGACCAGCTGAAGGGTGCCGACGGCATCGGCGTGGTTGAGGGAACCCGGTTTGAGTCGATCCAGCTCTACTTCAACGCCCGCAAGGCTCCGCTGGACGACGCCAGGCTGCGCAAGGCCATCAGCTTGGGGATGAACCTCGACGAGATCGTCAAGACCGTGCTGCTCGGCCGGGCCCGGCCCGGTCGGGACACCTACCTCCACCCCGACTCGCCGTGGGCGGTGGAGAAGAACGAGCACCAGTTCGACCCGGCCCTCGCCAACGAGATGCTCGACGACGGCGGCTACGCGGCCAAGGACCCCGACGGGGTGCGCAAGACCGTCGACGGCAAGCGCCTCGAGTTCTCCGTGCTGGTCAACTCGTTCGAGCCGCTCGAGCTGCGAGCCACCCAGCTGCTCGCCACCCAGCTGCAGGCGGTGGGCGTGAAGTTCAACGTCGAGCCGCTCGACCCGGCGACCTTGCGCTCCCGTCGGGGTCGCGGCCCCGGGATCCCGCCGTACGACATCTACGTGTCGAACATCGAGTCTCACGCCCACGTCGACCCGGACGCCCTCTACTACTTCTTCCACTCCCCGCCGACGAACAAGGACGAGGAGCCGCAGGGCTTTGGTGGGGCGATCACCGGCTACACCAACCCGGAGTACGACGCCATCGTCGAGGAGGCCACCACGGCCGGCGCCGATGACCGCCGCGAGCTGCTGGGCCAGGCCCAGGCCATCCTGGCCCGGGACGTCCCGCTGCAGGTGCTCTGGTACCCCGACGGCATCTGGGCCTACCGCAAAGCGGCCTATGACGGCTGGGTGAACGACCGGGGCCAGGGGATCTTCACCAAGCGCTCGTTCCTGCCGGGCTACGACGACATCGCCGTGAGCAACGACGGCGGCGAAGGCACCGGCACCGGCACCGGAGACGGAGGCGGCAGCTCGGCCACGCCGTTCATCGTCGGCGGCGTCCTTCTCGCCGGCCTCGCCGCCGTCGGAGTGGCGGCGACCAGGCGCCGCAGGTCCACCGAGGAGGAGTGACCCGGTGAACGGGACCTTGTGAAGCGGTTCCTGCGCACCTTCGGCCAGTACGGGGCGGTGCTCTTCGCCGCCATCGTGCTCAACTTCGCCCTCCCCCGGCTGGCCCCCGGGGACGCCATCGACTACATCCTGCCGGCCGACGTGGCCGCGGCCATCACCCCGGAGCAGCGGACGGAGATCCTCGACCGGTTCGGGCTCGCCGACCCGTTGCCCCAGCAGTTCGGCGCCTACCTGGCCGGCATCGCCCGGGGTGACCTCCTCGTCTCCGTCCGCTTCGGCCGGCCGGTCACCTCGCTGCTGGCGGAGCGGGTCGGCTGGACCCTCCTGCTCGTCGGCAGCGCCCTGGCCCTGTCCACCATCCTCGGCGCCGCCCTCGGCTTCGGTTCGGCGTGGCGGCGGGGCTCGGGCTCCGACACCGGGACCCTGGGGGGCGTCATGTTCCTCGACTCGCTGCCCCCCTTCTTCGTCGGGACGCTGCTCCTGCTGATCTTCTCGGTCGGGTTGGGCTGGTTCCCGAGCTACGGCGCCACCTCGGGGCAGGCGGCGTCCGGGCTCGCTCTCATCGCCGAGGTGCTCCAGCGGGCCGTCCTCCCCATCGCCACCCTCACCATCGCTGGCCTGGGACCCATGTACCTGGTGGCGCGCTCGGCTCTGGTGAGCGAGCTCCAGGAGGACTACGTCCTCATGGCCGAGGCCAAGGGCCTCACCGACCGCGAGGTGCGCCGCCACGCCGCCCGCAACGCCCTCCTGCCGGTCTCCACCGTGGCCCTGGTGGGGCTCGGGTCGCTGGTCGGAGGGGCGGCTGTGGTCGAGACGGTGTTCTCCTACCCTGGGCTGGGCCGGCTGATCTACGAGAGCGTCCTGGCCCGCGACTACCCGGTGCTGCAGGGGGCGTTCCTGCTGCTGATCGTCACCGTGGTGCTGGCCAACCTGCTCAACGACCTCGCCTACCCGCTGCTCGACCCCCGGGTGCGGCGCACCGGCCCCAGCCGGGCATGAGCCTCACCGGCGTCGATCCCCCGAGCCCTGCCGCGGACCCGCCGCTGCGGCCTGCGACCGCGCCTGCCGCCAAGACCCTCCGCCCGGCCCGCAGCGCCGGCCCCGTGATGGGTGTGGTGGGCGCCGTCCTGCTGGGCGGCTGCGCCCTGGTGGCCGTCTTCGCCCCCCTCCTCACCCCGTACTCGCCCACCGAGCCGTCCGGGCTCCCGTTCGGCCGACCCTCGGCCGCCCACCCGCTCGGCACCGACGACGTCGGCAATGACCTGCTGGCTCAGCTGCTGTTCGGCACCCGCCTCTCGCTGGTGATCTCACTCAGCGCTGCGGGCATCGCCCTGCTGATGGGCCTCGGGGTGGCCGTGCTCGCCGGGTACTACCGGGGCCTGGCCGAGACCGTCCTGATGCGCCTGGTCGACCTCATGCTCGGCTTTCCGTTTCTGGTGCTCGTGATCGTGCTGGCCGCCTTCTTCGGGCGGGGGCTGGGCACCACCATCGGGGTCCTGGCCGCGGTGCTGTGGGCCCGGCCGGCGCGGGTGCTGCGCTCGCAGGTGCTGAAGCTGCGCGAGCTCGACCACGTCCTGGCCGCCCGGGCCATGGGCTGCTCGGGCCTGTGGGCCATCTGCCGCCACATCATCCCCCGCCTCACCCCGCTCATCGCCGTGCAGTTCGTGCGTGCCGCCAACATCGCCGTGCTGCTCGAGGCGTCGCTGTCGTTCCTCGGGCTCGGTGACCCCGGCCGGACGAGCTGGGGCACGATGCTCTACTTCGCCAACGTCCGCAACGCCTTTCTCACCGACGCCTGGAAGTGGTGGATCCTGCCACCCGGCCTGGCCCTCACCGTGGTCATCCTCGGCCTGGCCTTCCTGGGCTACGCCATCGAGGAGTGGGCCGATCCCCGGCTGCGCCGCCCGGCGCCCCGGCCGGTGCGCCGCAGGCCCATGCCGCCCGACCCCGAAGGTGCCGCAGCGGCCCCGGCGCTGCGGCTCGAGGGCCTGGTGGTCGACTACCGGCAGCCGGGCTCGTCGGTGCGGGCCGTCGACCACATCGACCTCGTCGTGCCCCGAGGCCGCATCGTCGGCCTCGTCGGCGAGTCGGGCAGCGGCAAGACCACGATCGCCCTCACCGTGGCCGGGGTGCTCCGCCCGCCGGGGCGGGTCGAGGAGGGCCACCTGTGGCTGGCCGGCCACGACCTGGGCCGCCCGGCCCGCCCGGCCGTCGCCCCCTTCCGGGGCCGCAAGGTGGCCCTCGTGCCCCAGGCGGCCATGAACGCCCTGAACCCGGCCTACCCGGTGCTCCGCCAGGTGGCCGAGGCGGCCCGGCTGACCCGGGGCGACGACGAGGCCGAGGCCCGGGCCCACGATCTCCTCGACCGGGTTGGGATCGACCGCTCCCGCCACGACGCCTTCCCCCACGAGCTGTCGGGCGGCATGCGCCAGCGGGCGGTCATCGCCATGGCCCTGGTCAACGAGCCGGCCCTCCTGGTGGCCGACGAACCGGCCAGCGGGCTCGACGTGGTGACCCGGGCCCAGGTCCTCAAGCTGCTGGTCGAGCTGCGGGACGAGATGGACGTCGGCATCCTCCTGGTCTCCCACGACCTGCCCACCGTGTCCCGCCTGGCCGACGAGCTGGCCGTGATGTACGCCGGTCGGATCGTGGAGCAGGGGCCGGCGGCCACCGTTTCCGCCAACCCCCAGCACCCCTACACCAAGGCCCTCTTCACCGCCTTCCCATCGCTCTACGGCGAGCGCCGCCCGCTGGCCGGCCTGCCCGGTGAGCTTCCCGACCTGGCCGAGGAGCGGGCGGGCTGCCGCTTCGAGCCCCGCTGCCCAGAGGCCGTGGGCGAGTGCTCCACCCAGGAGCCGGCCCTGGAGGCGGGGGAGGGCGTCGCCGCGGTGGCCTGCATCCTGCGGCGGCCGGCCCCAGATGCAGCTGCCACGAGGCCGCCGGCGGAGCGACCAGAGAGCATCCAGCCATGACCACCGTCCTGCAGCTCGAGGGGGTGGGCAAGTCGTTCGGGTCGCGGCGGGCCCAGCGCTCACAGGCCGAGATCCGGGCGGTCGACGACGTGTCGCTCACCGTTGAGGAGGGCGAGGTCGTGGCCCTGGTGGGCGAGAGCGGCGCCGGCAAGAGCACCCTGGCCCGGCTCATCCTCGGCCTGGAGCGGCCCGACGCCGGCACCGTCCGCTTCGACGGCACCGACCTGGCTTCCCTGTCCCGCCGCGAGCTGCGGACCGCTCGCCAGAAGATGCACCTGGTGCTCCAGGACCCGTACCAGTCGCTGCACCCGGGGATGCGGGTCTCCCAGCTGGTCAGCGAGCCGCTGGCCCTGCGGGGGGTTGGCCGGGCCGAGCGGGCCGATGCCGTCCACGCCGCCATCGAGCAGGTGGCGCTCCACCCGGCCAGCACCTTCGCCTCGCGGGTCCCCCACCAGCTGTCGGGGGGCCAGCGCCAGCGGGTGGCCCTGGCCCGGGCCCTGGTGGCTCAGCCGAAGCTGGTGATCGCCGACGAGCCGACCTCGATGCTCGACGCCTCGCTCTGCGCCGGGATCCTCGAGCTCATCCTCGGGATCCGCGACCGGTTCGGCACCGCCTTCGTCTACATCACCCACGACCTGGCCCTGGCCCGCTGGGTCTCCGACCGCATGGCGGTGATGCGGGCCGGGAAGATCGTGGAGGTCGGATCGAGCGACGACGTCGTCCACCACCCGCGCAGCGACTACACCAAGCAGCTCCTCGCCGCCAGCGAGGGGGAGCTCCAACCGGAGCCGACACCAGGAGGCTGACATGTCCAGACGCAAGCTGATCTTCTTCGCCGGAGCCGACCCCCGGACCAACCCGAGGCCCTCGTGGTCGGCCTACCACTTCGCCACCGTCGCCGCCGGCGCCGGGCTCGAGGCCGAGGTGCGGCTGGCCGGCGACGCCGTGCGGCTGGCCCAGCCCGGCGGCATCGCCGACGGTGAGCAGGGCGACCAGCTGCGCCAGAAGGTGGCCGACTCCCTCGAAGCCGACTTCGTCGTCTCCCTCTGACCTGGCTGCGTCGACACCCGTGCGGTGTCCAGCGACCAGATCAAGGCCATCGGCGGCCTGCAGCGCACCCTCGGCGAGATCCTCACCGAGGTGGCCGACGGCACCTCCGAGCTCATCTACCTGGGCTGAGGCCCTCGACGTCGGCCGGGTCGCCGGAACGCTACCCAGGGCGCGGTAGGTTGGGGCTCCGATCGGTGCACGAGGCGCCTCGGAAGGTCGGACGGCTGTGACCAAGCACATCTTCGTCACCGGCGGGGTGTCCAGCTCCCTTGGCAAGGGGCTGACGGCGGCCTCCCTCGGCCGGCTGCTGAAGAGCCGGGGGCTGCGGGTCACCATCCAGAAGCTCGACCCCTACATCAACGTCGACCCGGGGACGATGAACCCCTTCGAGCACGGCGAGGTCTTCGTCACCGACGACGGCGGCGAGACCGACCTCGACCTCGGCCACTACGAACGGTTCATCGACGAGTCGCTGACCCGCACCTCCAACGCCACCACCGGGTCGATCTACTCCACCGTGCTGGCCAAGGAGCGCCGGGGTGACTACCTGGGCAAGACCGTGCAGGTCATCCCCCACATCACCGACGAGATCAAGAA
>JBBPYZ010000014.1:0-7583 GCA_038199465.1 Acidimicrobiales bacterium
CCCGCCCAGCGGGCCGAGCGGCCCCGCTCGCTGTTCGACCCTCCCTCCGGCGCCGGCTATGGGACGCCGTCCGAGACGCACAGCCGGGGCGACGCGCCGCGACCCGGGAACGTGCCGCCGGCTCCCGCACCCACCCTGGGCCCGTCGCTGCTCACGCCCATGGCTCGAACCGCGGCCAGCCAGCCCCGCACCACGTGGACCACGCCGGACAGTGCGCCGCCTGACATTTCAGGACCACCTGCGGAGGCGCACGCACCCCCGCCGCCCCCAGCACCGCAACCGCCCGTCTCCCCACCCACGCCGGCTCCCCGCGCTCGGTCCTCGAAGCGTGCCGGCGCGCACCGCAGGCGCCGAGGCGGTCCGAGGGTCGGCCTGATCCTCGGCGGCGTGGTCCTCCTCGGGATCGTGGTTGTGGGGGCCAGCCAGCTGGTGGGCAACGACGAGGCCAGGCTCGTGCGAGGGCCGTTTCCCACGGCTCCGCAGACCTCGTCCACCGTGGCGAGCGGGCCGTCCACCACGGTGCTCGGCAGCGGGGCGCCCGTCTCCCTGACCGCCGACCAGGCCGCGGCCCAGCTCAAGGCGGACCAGCAGCGGACGGCTCCGGGCCTCGCCGTCGGCACCGCCACCTGCCCGCCCGGGCCCTACCGGGTGGGCCACGTCATGATCTGCTCGATCCCGCTCGAGGGCACGATCGTCTCCTACCGGATGGAGGTGACCGGCGACACCACCGTCATCCCGACGGCCCTCCGTCCCATAATCGACACCCGCAAGGCAGCCGAGCTGGTCGAGGCCAGGGAGCCGGGGGCCGCCGTCGACTGCGGCCTGCCCCGCATCCGCCAGGTCGACGTCGGCTTCCGCTTCTCGTGCACGACCGCCACCAGCACCTGGGACTTCACCGTCAAAGGCGACGACGGCCAGCTCTCGGGCGTCCGCCGCTGACGCCGCCGCCAAACCCTTCGCCTTGCGAAGCATCCTGCCGTACCTTGGCGCCGGTGGAAGCGGAGGAGGAGGGGGTCCAGTGGGTGCGCCGGCTGCTCCACTGGCTGGCCCCCCACAGGCTGAACGTCGGGATCGCCTTTGGCGCCGGCCTCTTCGGCACCGGCGTCGCCGGGCTCACGCCGCTGGTGCAGAAGATCGTGGTCGACGACATCACCGGCGGTACCGGCGACGCCATCGCCCCCTGGCTGCTCCTCCTGGCCCTGGCCGGCGCCGCGCGCTTCGCCCTGGCCTACGTGCGCCGCTTCTACGGCGGCCGGGTGGCGGCCGACGTGCAGTACGACCTGCGGACCGCCCTGTTCCGGCACGTCCAGCGCCTGGATGTGGCCAGCCACGACCAGATGCAGACCGGCCAGCTGGTGGCCCGGGCCTCGACCGACGTCAACTCCCTGCACCACCTCCTCAGCTTCCTGCCCCTGGTGCTCGGCAACGTCCTGCTGTTCTTCATCGCCCTCGGCGTGATGATCAAGCTGTCGCCGCTGCTCAGCCTGCTCGTGTTCGCCGTGGTGCCGCTGATGGCCGTGGCCACGGCCCGGGTGCGCAAGACCATCTTCCCGGCCAGCTGGGACGCCAGCCAGCAGAGCGGCGTGGTGGCCGGCATCGTGGAGGAGTCGGTCACCGGGGTCCGGGTGGTCAAGGGGTTCGGCCAGGAGCGGCGCGAGCTGGGCCGCCTCAGCGACGCGGCGGGCGACCTGCTGGCCAGCCGCACCCGCCTGGTGCGCCTGCAGGCCCGCTTCGCCCCCACGCTCCAGATCATCCCGGCCCTCGCCCAGGTGGCCGTGCTGGCCGTGGGCGGCTGGCTCACCATCCGGGGCCGCATCAGCCTGGGCACCTTCCTGGCCTTCAACGTCTACGTCACCTCGCTGGTGGGCCCGGTGCGCACCGCCGCCTTCCTGGTCGCGTTCTCCCAGCAGGCCAAGGCCAGCATCCAACGACTGGCCGAGGTGCTCGACACCAACCCCCAGGTGACCGAACGCCCCGACGCCATGGTCCTCGCCACCGGGGCGGGGGCCATCGAGCTTCGGGACGTGACCTTCGGGTACGTGGCCAGCGAGCCGGTGCTGGAGGGTTTCAGCCTGCGGGTCGAGCCGGGCGAGACGGTGGCCCTGGTGGGCACCAGCGGCTCGGGCAAGAGCACGGTGGCCCTGCTCCTCCCCCGCTTCTACGACGTGCACAGCGGCTCGGTGCGCATCGGAGGCACCGACGTGCGAGACGTCACCACCGAGTCGCTGCGCCGCCGCATCGGGGTGGTGTTCGAGGAGCCGTTCCTGTTCTCCGACACCATCAGCTCGAACATCGCCTACGGCCGCCCCGACGCCACCGACGACGAGGTTGAGGCCGCGGCCCGGGCGGCCGAGGCCCACGGCTTCATCTCGTCGCTGCCAGGCGGCTACGCCACGGTGGTCGGCGAGCAGGGCCTCACCCTGTCCGGCGGACAGCGCCAGCGGGTGGCCCTGGCCCGGGCCCTGCTCACCGACCCGCAGGTGCTGATCCTCGACGACGCCATGTCCGCCGTGGACAGCCGGGTCGAGGAGGAGATCCTGGCCACCCTGACGCGGCTCCTCGAGGGCCGCACCACCATCCTGGTCGCCCACCGCCGCTCCACCCTGCGCCTGGCCGACCGCATCGCCGTGGTCGAGGGGGGCCGGGTGGTGGCCATCGGGACCAACGAGGAGCTGGAGGCCACCAGTCCGCTGTACCGGGCCCTGCTGTCGGGGCCCGACGAGAACCTCGAACACGCCGCGGTGGGCCACGCCATCGAGGACGAGGACGCCGGGACTGCTGGGCCCGACCGTGCCGGGTGCACGGAGCCGCAGGTCTGGGACGGCCAGCCGACGGCCAGCCTGTGGGCCGACCGGCAGGTCTCGGTGGCCGAAGCCCTGGCCGCCGCCGGGCGGCTGCCCAAGCCCGAACCGTCGGCCGGCATGGGTCGCGGTCCCGGTGGTGGCGGCGGAGGGATGCGGGGCGGTGCCGGCCACATGGGGGCGTCGATGGTGGCCACCCCCGAGCTGCTGGCCGCCGTCGCCGCCCTCCCCCCCGCCAGGGACAAGCCCGATGTGACCGTCGGCGAGCTCGACGTGGTCGAGCCCACCTTCTCCTGCTGGGGGTTCGTCCGCCGCTGGCGCCGGCTGCTCGGGCTCGGGATCGGACTGGTGGTGATCGACTCGGTCACCAACCTCCTCGGCCCCACCGTGGTGCGCTTCGGCGTCGACCGCGGCATCGAACCGGGCCGGACGGGGATGCTCTGGGCGGCCACCGCCCTGGCCCTGCTGGTGGCGCTGGCCTCGTGGGGCAATGCCGTGGTGGAGCAGCTCGTAACGGGGTCCACCGCTGAGAAGGTCCTGTACGCCCTGCGGGTGCGGGTCTTCGCCCACCTGCAGCGCCTGTCGCTCGACTTCTACGACCGCGAGATGGGCGGGCGGGTGATGACCCGCATGACCACCGACGTCGACGCCATGCAGCAGCTGCTGGCCACCGGCCTGGTGCAGGCCGTCGTCAGCGGCGTGACCTGCGGTGGCGTGGCGGTGGCGCTCGTGGTGATGAGCCCGCCTCTGGCCCTGGTCACCGCCGCCATCGTGCCGCCGCTGGCTGTGGCCACCTTCCTCTACCGCCGCAGGGCCCACACCGCCTACGACCGGGCCCGGGACCGGGTGGCCGAGGTGAACGCCGACTTCCAGGAGAGCCTCTCGGGCGTGCGGGTGGCCCAGGCCTACAGCCGGGAGGGGCGCAACGAGACCCGCTTCGCCGGCCTGGCCGACGGCTACCGGCGGGCCCGGGTCGACGCCCAGCGCCTGGTCGCGCTGTACTTCCCCTTCGTCGAGATGCTCTCCGAGCTCGCCAACGCCCTGGTGCTCGGCGCCGGCGCGGTGTACGTGGCCCGGGGCACGGCCACCACGGGCGAGCTGATCGCCTTTTTGCTCTACCTCAACCTGTTCTTCGGGCCGATCCAGCAGCTCTCGTCGGTGTTCGACACCTGGCAGCAGGCCCGCATCTCGATCGGACGGATCGAGGGCCTCCTGGCCCGCCCCTCGGGCACGCCGGAGATCGCCGACCCCGTCGATCCCGGCCGCCTCACCGGCCGGATCGAGCTGGCCGCCGTCCGCTTCCGCTACGCCACCGCCGCCGACGAGGCCCTGCAGGGCGTCGACCTCACCGTCGAGCCCGGCGAGACGGTGGCCTTCGTGGGCGAGACCGGGGCGGGGAAGTCGACCGTGCTGAAGCTGGTGGCCCGCTTCTACGACGTCACCGACGGGGCCGTGCTGGTCGACGGCGTCGACGTGCGCCGGCTCGACCTCACCGCCTTCCGCCGGCAGCTGGGCGTGGTGCCCCAGGAGCCGTTCCTGTTCGCCGGCACCATCCGCGACAACATCGCCTACGGCCGACCCGAGGCCACCGACGCCGAGGTCGAGGCCGCGGCCCGGGCCGTCGGCGCCCACCCGGTCATCGCCGCGCTGCCCGGCGGCTACACCCACGTCGTCGGCGAGCGGGGGCGCACCCTCTCGGCCGGCCAGCGCCAGCTGATCGCCCTGGCCCGGGCCCTGCTCCCGGACCCGCCGCTGCTGCTGCTCGACGAGGCCACCGCCAACCTCGACCTGGCCACCGAGGCCACCGTCACCGAGGGCATGGGCGTCGCCGCCCGGGGCCGAACCACCCTGCTCATCGCCCACCGCCTCTCCACCGCCGCCGGTGCCGACCGCATCGTCGTCCTCGACAGCGGCAAGGTGGCCGAGGTCGGGAGCCACACGGCCCTGCTAGCCCGAGGCGGCCGCTACGCCGAGCTGTGGCGGGCCTTCACCGGCGCCGACCAGGGCGCAGCGGCGTAGCCGATGCCCACTCGGACAAGCTCGACCCCATCACCCGTCTCCTGAACTGGCCGTGGCTAGGTGAAGCCTACGAGCCGCTCGGGTGCAATCAGCAGAAGGGGGCAACGCTACGGGTGCTTCAGGACATGTGGTGCGCAGTGGCCTCGACGATCCGCTCGAAGGTCCTGGCGAGCTCGGATGGGAGCCGGATGACAGAGGCGGTCAACGAGGGCGAGGACAGCTTCAGGTCGCTCTTCGCCGGCCACTCCCGAGCCCTCCTGGGCTATGCGCTGCGGCGGGTGAGCGAGCCGGCGGACGCGGCCGATGTGGTGGCCGAGACGTTCCTGGTGGCGGGGCGGCGCCTCGACGACGTACCGACCGGGAGCGACGCCCGACTCTGGCTGTTCGGGACGGCCCGCCGGGTGTTGGCCAACCAGCGGCGGGGGGCGCTGCGCAGGTCCAGACTGGCCGACCGGCTCCGCCAGCCCCCCGACTCCTGGTCGACCGACCTGGGTGGACCGTCACCCGGGCCGACGAGTTCAGCGTCGACCAGGGTGAGATGACCTTCGGCGACGGGAAGCAGGAGCTCGACCTGCACTGGATCCCCATCGGCGAGCACGACGAGAAGCTGGCGGACCGGGCCAACACATCCGACCTGCAAGCCACCGGCGAGGTCGCCGGTCACCAGGCGTCGATCTCCCGCTACGCCGATAGGTCCGACTACGTCGCCCTGTGGACCCAGGGCAACCGGTCGGCCGAAGCCCGGGGCATCTTCGCCAGCGTCGATGCGTTCAAGGGCCTGCTGGCCGACCTGGTCGAGGTCGACGTGGATGCCTGGCTCGGCGCCATGCCGGCCAGCGTCGTGAAGCCCGGGGCCCGAGGGGTCGTGGTCGACCAGATGCTCGCTGACATCCCGCTCCCGGACGGCTTCAACCGGGAGTCGCTCAAGAAGGGGGCCGCGGTGCAGGACCGCTACCAGCTGGGCGCCAAGGTGGCGGGCGAGGTGGCATGCAGGTGGATCGATCGGTGGATCGCCGCCGAGGATGCCAGGGACACCGCCGCCGGCCGTCAGGCCGTCGACGCCATGGCCACATCGCACCGTTGGAGCATCCTCATCGAGATGAGCGCGGACGGCGCCTACCCCGAGGTGCTGTGGGAGTTGGCCGACGCCATGGCCCCCGGCGGCACGGTGCCGACGGGAGGCAAGGGCGTCGGCGTGCGTAAGGCATACACCTCCAGTCTCGGCTGCGGAACCTTGACCGGTTGATCAGCTGAGCTGACGCCGGTTCACGACGAACCGATCAGCACCTCAGAGGAGGGCCCGGACAGCGTCGATGGCGTCGGCGTCGTTCACCTCCCGTTCGAGGAGGGCGGCGGTCTGCCAGCGGAGGAGCTCGGCGGACATGCCCTTGAACGTCGGGTCCCAGCATCAGCGGACACGAAACCAAGCGATCACGAGCCAGAGCTGGTCGGAGCGGCTCGACGCGAGAACCCGGTCGGCCCACACCGTTGCTCGATCGAAGCGCTGACCGAGTCCACTCACATCGCCGGCAGCGTCTGGTCGGCGAACCCCTTGCGGTAGAGGCTTCGGATGACCGCGTCGCGGCCTCGGCGACGCACGGCGATGTCGGTTCCCACGGCTATGGCCAGCGCTTGTGCTCCGCTGGGCAGGGACCAGGGTTCGCGACCGATGCTGCGAGCCAGGTCATCAAGGTGGACAACCTGCTCCACCACCCGGGTCGTCAGGTAGTCCTCGAGGCGCATGACCTTGCCGGAGCGCACGGCGACGAGGTGGTCGACCTCAAGGGATCGCAGCCCGGGACCGAGAACACCGAGCCAGCTCTCCAGCCGGCGGATCAGCTCGTCCCGTCCGACAGCGGCCACGGCGGCGCCGCGGTCGCGGATCGCTTGGTGGTCGGCGGTTGACGCGCTCTCGGCCAAGGCGGTGAAGTACTCGCCGGCGCTGCCAAAGGCGACAGGTCCCTGAGCCGGGCCAGCTTCGAGGTACTCGCCGACGGCCCACACCCCGCGGGCGACATGTCCGGCTAGGCCACTGACCAGCTGGTCCTCGAGGACCGAGGGTCGGTCCCAGGCGTCGGCCACCGTCGGATCGGCAATGGCCTCGGCGACGACACGACCGCCTTCGAGGAACAGTCCAACCACGTCGACGGGCTGCGGCACGGCGCGAGCCTCTCACGACACGCCCGAGATGGCCGGCAGGCGCCAGTCGACGGGGTCGCGGCCGGCTTCGAGCAGGGCGGTGTTGGCTCGGCTGAAGGGGCGGCTGCCGAAGAAGCCGTTGGTGGCCGACAGGGGTGACGGGTGGGCCGACTCGATGACGACGTGGCGGTCGTGGTCGACCAGGGCTCGCTTGCGCCGGGCGGCCGCCCCCCACAGCACGAACACCACCCGCTCCGGCTTGGCCGCCACGGCCCTGATCACCTCGTCGGTGAAGACCTCCCAGCCCCGGCCCTGGTGGCTGGCCGCTGCCCCGCCCCGCACCGTCAGCGTGGTGTTCAGCAGGAGCACGCCACGGCGGGCCCACGGCTCGAGGGTCCCCTGGCGGGGCGGCGGGATGCCAAGGTCGGTGGCCAGCTCCTTGAGGATGTTGCGGAGAGAAGGAGGGGCGGGCACTCCCGGCTGCACGCTGAAGGCCAGCCCGTGGGCCTGACCGGGTCCGTGGTAGGGGTCCTGGCCCAGGATGACGACCTTGGTCTCGCTCCAAGGGGTCAGGTGCAGGGCGGCGAAGACGTCCTCGTGCGGGGGGTAGACCGGGTGGCGCTC
>JBBPYZ010000015.1:0-8783 GCA_038199465.1 Acidimicrobiales bacterium
ACCGACGCCTTTGTCGAGTCCAACCTCCGTCTGGTCGTGTCGATCGCCAAGAAGTACCAGGCCTCGGGCCTGCCCCTCCTCGACCTCATCCAGGAGGGGAACCTGGGTCTCATGCACGCCGTCGAGAAGTTCGACTGGCGCAAGGGCTTCAAGTTCTCGACCTACGCCACCTGGTGGATCCGTCAGGCCATCACCCGGGGCATCGCCAACACCGGCCGCACCATCCGCCTGCCGGTCCACGCCGGCGACACCCTGGCCCGCCTGCAGAAGGCCCGCTCCCGCCTGGAGCTCAAGTTCGGGCGGCCGCCCACCCAGCGGGAGCTGTCGATCGAGGTCGAGCTGCCCGAGGACAAGGTCACCGAGGCGCTGCGGTTCGCCCTCGAGCCCCTGTCGCTGTCGGAGCCCCTCCGGGAGGATGGCGACGCCGAGCTGGGCGACGTCGTCCAGGACCGGGCCGCCGAGTCGCCCTTCGACCTGGCCGCCACCGCCCTGCTGCCCGAGGAGATCAGCCGCCTCCTCTCCCCCCTCGACGAGCGCGAGCGCGAGATCCTGCGCCTGCGCTTCGGCCTTGATCGGGGCGAGCCCCGCACCCTGGAGGAGGTCGGCGAGCACTTCAACCTCACCCGGGAGCGCATCCGCCAGATCGAGGCCCGGGCCATGTCCAAGCTGCGCCACCCGAGTTCCGACACCGGCGCTCGCGACCTTCTCACGGTCTAGGTCGACGGGCGGTTTGGCGGAGGTGGACGGGAATCGAACCCGCCGGGCAGGGATCGCCTGCCCCGACCGCGTTGAAGGCGGCGGAGCCCACCAGGTACTCGGACACCTCCGCCGGCGACCCTAGACCCCTTGCGGGTCCTTCCCGATCGAGCGGCTACCCTCGCCCCCTTGTGAAGAAGCTCGTCATCCTCGCCCTGCTCGTCGCCCTCGGAGCCCTGGCGGCGAAGAAGCTGCGAGCGAGCTGACCCGCCGGGCCGACCGCCACCACAGCGCCGCGCCCAGACCGAGGGCGGCCACGCCGGCCGCCACGCCCGTGGCCTGGCCGGTGTGGGCCGGCAGCCGGTCGCGCAGGCGCACCGGACGGGCGAACGACCGCACCTCATAGCCCCGGTCACGGGCCGCCTTGGCCAAGGGCCTGTCCGGGTTCACCGCCACCGGGTGGCCCACGGCCTCCAGCATGGGCAGGTCGGTGTAGGAGTCGGAGTAGGCGTACGACGCGGCCAGGTCGATGCCCCGACGGGTGGCCAGGTCCTGCATGGCGTCGACCTTGAACGGCCCGTAGGCGTAGAACGCCATCTCACCGGTGTAGCGACCCTCGTGGTCGACCTGCGAGCGGCTGGCCAGCACGTCGTCGACGTCGAGCAGCCGGCCGATCGGGTCCACGACCTCCTCCGGCGAGGCCGACACGATCACGATGCGGCGCCCGGCCCGGCGGTGCTCGGCCATCAGCTCCAGCGCCTCGGCGTAGATGATCGGCTCGACCACCGAGGTGAGCGCGTCCTCGACGATGGCGCTGACCTTGCTCTTGTCCCAGCCCCGGGTGAGGGCGAGCACCGTCTCGCGCATGCGGGTCAGCTTCTCCTCGCTCGCCCCGAGGTGCAGGTAGACCAGCTGGCCCCACAGGCCCCGCAGCACGGTGCGCCGGGAGATCATGCCGGCGTCATAGAACCGCCGTCCGAAGGCGACCATCGACGCGCTGGCGATCACCGTCTTGTCGAGGTCGAAGAACGCGGCCTCCACGCCGACGAGGCTAGGGGTTGACGAATCGGTGCTTGTCGGCATATTCTGGGCGCTGTTCACCTCCCCTTGTGGCATCTCACTGTGCTTCGATACTCTAAGTTCGTCGCGCTGACTCCCGGGGAGCTTCGTGCTCATCACCTGCTGGTCGTCCAAGGGCGGCAGCGGCACCACCGTCGTGGCCGCCGCCCTCGCCCACCTGTTGGCCGCCGACGCCGGCGCCGCACTGCTGGTCGACCTCGGGGGCGACCTCCCCGCCGCCCTCGGCCTGCCCGAGCCGTACGAGGGCCTGACCAGCTGGACCGAGGGCTCCGACCCCAACTGCCTGGGCCTCGACAGCCTGGCCCGCAACCGCCTGGCCCTCGACCACCTGGCCATCGAGGCCGGGCCCGGTCTGCGGCTGGTGCCTCGAGGCAACGGGCCGCTGGCCGACGGCTCCGGCACCGCCCTGGCCGCCGCCCTGGCCGGTCAGGGCACCGTCGTGGTCGACGCCGGCGTGCTCTCAGCCACCGGGCCCGGGCTCGAGCTGGCCCTGGCCGCCTCCACCTCGCTGCTCGTTCTGCGCCCCTGCTTCCTGGCCCTGCGCCGCGCCGTGGCGGCCCCCCTCCGCCCGAGCGGCGTGATCCTGGTCGACGAGCCCCACCGGGCCCTCGGCCCGACCGACGTCGAGGCCGCGCTCGGCATCCCCGTCGTGGCCGTCGTCCCCTGGGACCCCGCCGTCGCCCGCCGTGTCGACGCCGGCCTCCTCGGCGCCGGCCTCCCCCGAACGATGGCCCGATCCCTCGAACGGATCTCGTGGGGGAGGCACGCCAGTGACCGTCGTGCCGGTTGACCTCGGGCCTCTGGGTTCGTTTGCGGAGGATCCGTTGGTCAGCGATGTGCTTGTCAACGGGGACGGGTCGGTGTGGGTGGAGCGGGCCGGGGTGCTGGAGGGGACCGGGCGGCAGCTGGGGCGGGCCGAGATCGAGCTGCTCCTCGAGCGGATCGTCACCCCGCTCGGGCTGCGGGTCGACCGGTCGAGCCCGGTGGTCGACGCCCGTCTGCCCGACGGGTCACGGGTCCACGCCGTGGTGCCACCGGTAGCCGTCGACGGGCCGTGCCTGGCCGTGCGCCGCTTCTCGGTGCGGCCGCTGCCCCTGTCGGCGTGGTGCACCGAGCCGGTGGCCGAGCTCCTGGCCGCCGCCGTGACCGCCGGATGGAACCTGGTGATCTCGGGTGGCACCGGCGCCGGCAAGACCACCCTCCTCAACGCCCTCGCCGGCTGCGCCCCGCCGACCGAACGGGTGGTCACCGTCGAGGACGCTGCCGAGCTGCGCCTGCCCCAGCCCCACGTCCTGCGCCTCGAAGCCCGACCCGCCAACGCCGAGGGCGTGGGCCAGGTGACGGTGCGCGACCTGGTCCGCAGCGCCCTGCGCCTCCGACCGGACCGGCTGGTGGTGGGGGAGGTGCGGGGCGGTGAGGCCGTCGACCTGCTGCAGGCGCTCAACACCGGCCACGCCGGCTGCCTGGCCACCGTCCACGCCAACGGCCCGGCCGACGCCATCCGGCGCCTCGAGACCCTCGTCCTGATGTCGGGGATCGGCCTGCCCCTCGGCGCCGTCCGGGCCCAGCTGGCCGCCGCCGTCGACGCCGTCGTGCACGTGGCTCGCGACGCCGAAGGGGGCCGGACCATCACCGCCGTCGCCGAGGTCGAGCCCGTAGCGGTCGAGGCCGACTCGGTGCCCGTGCGCCTCCTCGCCGACGGGCGGCACCTGCTGGCCAAACCTCGCCGCGGCGCCCGCCGGGCGTCGAGCCCCGGCGGGGCAGGACGGGTGACGCCATGAGGCCGCTGGTCGCCGCAGCACTGGCCGCGGCGGCGGTTTGGACGGCAGGTTCGTCCCGGGCGGCGTGGCTGGCCGCCCCCGTCCGGGGCCGGGCCGCCGCCCTCCGGCCGGCGCCCGTCTGCGTGGATCGGCCGGCCTGGCTGGTGGCCCGCCTGGCCGAGGCCGGCATGGCCGGTCGAGCCCGGTTGTGGGCCCGGGTCTGGGCTGGGCTGGGCGTGGGCGGCCTGGGGTTGGGCTGGGTCGTTGGCGGCCCGGCCCTGGCCGGCCTCGGTCTCGCCGCCGGTGTGGGGGGACCGTGGCTCCTGCTCAGCGCCCGGCGGGGGAGGGGGCCGGCGGCGCTCGAGGCGGCCCTGCCTCCCGTTCTCGAGGCCACGGCCAGGGGGCTGCGGGCCGGCGCATCGCTGCCGGTGGCCCTGGCGAGCGCCGCCGCCGGATCGGCCCCGGCCGTGACCCCCGACCTGGCGTCGGTCGTGTCGGGTGCCGCCCAAGATGGGCTGGTTCCCGCCCTCGACCGCTGGGCCGCCCGGCGACCCCTGCCCGGCGTGCGGCTGGCGGCCGCCGCCCTGGCCCTGGCCGCCGAGGTGGGCGGCGGCGGCTCCCGGGCGCTCGACGGCGTCGCCCTCACCCTCCGCCAACGCCAGGCGGCGGCAGGCGAGGTGCGGGCCCTGGCCACCCAGGCCCGCCTGTCGGCGGTGGTCCTCACCGTCGCCCCGCTCCTGTTCGCCGTCCTCGCCGCCGCCGCCGATCCCCGCACCGCCTCGGTCCTGCTGCGCTCGCCCCTCGGCCAGGGCTGCCTGGCCGCCGGCCTCCTCCTCGACGCCGCCGGAGCGGCCTGGATGGCCCGCATCACCCGAGCCGGCGCCCCATGACCACAGCCCTCCTCGCCCTCATCTGGTCCGCCTTGACTGCGACAACGGCGGCGCACTGCCTCATCTCCGGTCCCCGTCCCCGTCCCCGCCCCGGTCCCCGCGCGAGCGCAGCGAGCGAGCCGGCCGATGCACGGCGGGAAATCGAGCGTGTCGGGGCCCGTGTGCTGTCCCGGATCGGGGTGGCCGCCGCCCGTGGGGCCGCCCGGGCCGTGGGGAGGCCAGGGTGGGTGCCCGGTGATCCGGGGGCCGTCGGGGCGGGGATCGTGGCCGCCGGGGTGGTGGTGGCCGTGCTCCCGGCGGTGTGGCCGGGGGCGCTGGTCGTGGGGGCCCTGCCGGTCCTTATGTCCCGGGCCCGGCGCATCCGGGCCCGGGCGGCGGCGGGGCGGGCCGTGCTCGACGAGCTGCCGGAGGTCATCGACCTCCTCGGCCTGGCCGTCGCCGCCGGACTCACCGCCCCGCTGGCTGTGGCCGCGGTGGGCCGCCGGGGCCCTGGCGTCCTGGCTGCGACGCTGGCGGAGGCGTCGGTGGCCGCCAACCAGGGTCGTCGCCTCGCCGATGTGCTCGATGAGGTCCCCGACGCGCTTGGTGCCGGAGGCGACGGGACCCGCCCGCTGCTGGCGGCGCTGGCCGACTCGTCCCGTCACGGCACCAGCCTCGGCCCGAGCCTGGAACGCCTTGCCGCCGAGGCCCGCACGGCGCGGCGCCACCGGGCCGAGGAGCGGGCCCGCCGGGTCCCGGTCCTCCTGCTCTTCCCCCTCGTCACCTGCACCCTGCCGGCCCTCGGGCTCTTGACCATCGCCCCGCTGGCTGTCGGGGCCCTGCGTGACCTGCGGGCCTGAGCCCGCCGACCCGAAAGAAGGAACCATGACCGACCGACCCATCCTCTGGCTGCGCAGCGAGCGGGGCCAGGCCACCACCGAGTACGCCCTGGTCCTGCTGGGCGCCGCCGCCGTCGCCCTCCTCCTCGTCGCCTGGGCCACCAAGACCGGCGCCCTCGCCGCCCTCCTCGACGCCGTCCTCGCCAGCATCAAGCGCAAGGTCTGAGAGGGCTCGTTGATGCTCGGCAGAAGGGGCCGTCGATGCACGGCGGGAGACACAGCTCAGGCGAGCGTCGAGCTGGCGTTGTGCCTGCCGGTGGTGGCGGTCCTGCTGCTGGTCGTGGTCCAGGCGGGATTGGTGGTGGCTGATCAGGTGGCGGTCGTGCAGGCGGCCCGGGAGGGGGCGCGGCGGGCCAGCGTCGACCCTGATCCGGAGGCGGCCCGGGAGGCGGCCCGCTCGGGACGGCTGAGCCCCCGGCGCAGCGACGTCGCCGTCGAGCGCCTCCCGGGCCGTCCGACCTTGGCTCGCGTCGTGGTGCGCCACCGGGCGGCCACCGACGTGCCGCTCGTGGGGCCGCTCCTCCCCGACGTGGAGCTGACGGCATCGGCCACCATGGCGGTGGAGGGGACCTGAGAGGGGTGCGGGTACCGGCCGGTCTCCCCGACCCCCGGAGTGGCCGCCGCCGCCGGTAGCCTCTGGGGGTCCCGGTCATCGCCGGGCGTGCGCCAAGATTCGAGGAGAACACATCTGTGGACGGGCTGATCAGGTTCCTGCGTTCGCACCCCGGAGCACGCAAGGGCCTCTCGGCCCTGTCGGTGGTACTGCTGGTCGGTGCCGTCGGGCTGCTCGGGTACCCGGTCTACACCAACTTCCAGCACGACCGCCTCCAGGGCCGCCTCGACACAGAGCTGGCCAGCCCCCGGTTGCAGCAGGCCTACCGCGACAAGGAGGTCGGGGTGGGCGACGCCCTGACCAGGATCAAGATCCCGGCGCTCGGGGTCGACACCGTGGTCGTCGAGGGCACCACCACCTCGGCCCTGCGGGCCGGCGCCGGCCACTACGCCCAGACGGCGCTGCCGTGCGAGAACGGGAACATGGGCATCGCCGGCCACCGCACCACCTACGGCAAGCCGTTCGCCAACATCGACCAGCTCAAGCCCGGTGACACCATCACCCTTGAGACGCCGATCGGCCGCTGCGACTACGAGGTCGAGAAGGCACCCGCCCCCTTCCGCAGCCCGGCCGGCATGCAGGCGGGGTGGGTCGTGGCTCCGAACGACCTGCGGGTCATCGACAACGACCCGTCCAAGGCCGAGCTCACCCTCACCACCTGCCACCCCAAGGGCTCGGCCAAGGAGCGCCTCATCATCCGCGCCCGGAAGGTGGCGGGCAAGGCTGCTTCGGGGTGACAATCAGACGCTCCGACGCCGGCTCGCGGTGACCACCGAGCTGCGCATCGCCTTCCACCAGAGCCTCGACGAGATCGACGGCCACGTGACCCAGCTCTTCGCCCTCGTCACCGAAGGGCTGGCGGCGGCTACCGACGCCCTGCTGTCGGGGGACCGGGAGGCGGGCCGGGCGGTGGTGCAGAAGGACCTCGTGGTGGACGAGATGTACCAGCGGGTGGAGGAGCTGACGCTGCGGGAGGTGGCGCTGCAGGGCCCGGTGGCCAGCGAGCTGCGCTTGTTGTTGTCGGTGCTGCGCATCGTGCCCGAGCTGGAGCGGTCGGGTGATCTGGTCGAGCACATCGCCGCCCGGGCGGCCCGGGGACTGGCCGAGGAGCTGACGCCCCGGATCCGGGGCCTGGTCGACCAGATGGGCCGGGTGGGGGTCGAGCTGTGGCGGATGGCGGCCGACGCCTACGGCGAGCGCGACGCCTCGGCCGCCCGCCGGATCGAGCTCGGCGACGACGAGCTCGATGAGCTGCACAACAGCCTCACCGCCGAGATCGCCTCCGGCAGCGTCAGCCTGCCCGTGGCCATCGAGATGGCCCTGGTCGGGCGCTTCTACGAGCGCCTCGGCGACCACGCTGTGAACATCGCCCGGCGCATGGCCTACACGGGTCGCGCGCGGGAGGCTCCTGTTTCCGGGCCGCCGCTCTCCGATGCGCCGCTATGCGATGCGCCGCTCTCCGATCCGCCGCCTTCGGATGCGCCGACGGCTGCCGAGTAGGGTGCCGTCGATGGACCTGGGGATCGAGGTTGACGAGGCCCGTCAGCCGTTCGTCGTGGTGGCTGTCCGCGGCGAGGTGGACATAGCTACGGCGCCGAAGCTGCGGGAGAAGCTGGTCGAGCTGGCCAGCCACGGGGCGCAGAAGGTGGTGGTCGACCTCGAGGGCGTCGACTTTCTCGACTCCACCGGCCTCGGCGTCCTCATCGGTGGCATGAAGCGCCTTCGTGGCCTCGACGGCGACCTCACGCTGGTCTGCACCCAGCCCCGGATCCTGAAGGTCTTCGAGATCACGGGTCTAAACCGGGCGTTCACCATCCACGAGACGGTCGACGCAGCCGTCGCCGGCTGACCGGTCGCCGTGCCCGGGTCCACCGACGCCGTTCTCAGCCTCGAGATCCCACCGCGCGCCGAGTTCGTGGCGGTGGCCCGCCTGGTCGTGTCCACCGCGGCCAAGAGCCGGCGGTCGCTGGCGGACGACAAGGTCGCTGACCTCACCCTGGCCCTGTCCGAGGCCTGCACCAACGCCATCGAGGCCCACGACGCCAAAGACGAGGCGGAGCGGGTCACGATCCGGATCGACGAGGACGACGACCGCCTGGTGGTGACGGTCGTGGACCAGGGCCCCGGGTTCGACCTCCTGGAGCTGTCGGCCCACCCGGCGGTCACCGACCCCGACCGGCTCAACTTCGAGCGGGGCCTCGGCATCCCCATCATCCGCAACCTGGTCGACGAGGTCACCTTCACCTCCGGCGACAGCGGCACCACGGTCACCATGGTGCTGCACTGCCCGCCGTCGCTCGGCGACCTGGGCGCCGACCTGCTCGACCTCGACGAGATCGACCTCGAGGCCGCCTGGGACGAGGATGGGTCACGGTGACGCTGAAGGGCCTGCTGAGGAAGGTCACCACCAGCCAGGACACCGTCGACCGGGAGAAGCTGCTCGAGTTCTGCGCCCGCTCGGGCGTCACCACGACCATCGGGCAGATGCAGCCGCGGGCCGAGGCCACCGTTGCCGGTCAGATCGCCAGCCTGCGGATCGTTCCCTCCAGCACGGGCTCGCCCTGGCTCGAGGCCACGGTCCAGGACGGCACCGGCTGCCTGGTGGTCCTGTGGACCGGGCGGCGCCGCATCGCCGGCATTCGCCCCGGCGCCAAGCTGATCCTCACCGGTCGCCCCACCCCCGCCGGTCGCACCGGCCGCCCCACCCTCTACAACCCGGTGTACGAGCTCCTGGGCTAGTGCTCTCGCGCGGAAGTGACTCGCGTGTGGTTCATGCGACGAGGGGGTCGGCGGCGTAGGTCCACTTGAAGGGTTTGGCGGTCTGGTCGTAGTCGGCGATGTAATTGAGCATCTTGGCGATGAGGTC
>JBBPYZ010000016.1:0-15241 GCA_038199465.1 Acidimicrobiales bacterium
AAGGTCGAGGGCGCCCGGCCCCAGCGGGCGGCGGGGACGTGGGGGGCGCTCGTCGACGGTGAGGCTGCGCTGTACGTGGAGACGGGCGGCAAGGGGCTCCAGGTCCTGTTGCCGGCCGATGGCACCTGGGAGGCCGAGGCCGTGGAGGCGGTGGCCGCGTTCCGGCTGGGCGGGCGGCGCCTGTCGAAGCTGACCCTCGAGCGGGTGCCCGAGGGCTTCGCCGGAATCCTGAGCGACCAGGGCTTCACGCCCTCACCCAAGGGTCTGGTGCGCTACGCCCCCGCTGCCTCCTGATGCCCGAGGGCGACACCATCTTCCGCACGGCCGGCACCCTGCGGCGGTGGGTGGAGGGCAGGGAGGTGACGGCCGCCCGCGGCGCCGGCCTCGAGCGCGTGGTGGGTACCACGGTGGCGGCGATCGACACCCGGGGCAAGCACCTCCTCATCCGATTCTCGTCGGGGCTGGTGCTGCACACCCACATGCGCATGACCGGCTCGTGGCACGTCTATCCCCGGGGTGGGCGCTGGCAGCGCCCGGCGGCGCAGGCCCGAGCCGTGCTTGAGTGCGGAGAGCGGATCGCGGTGTGCTTCAACGCGCCCGTCGTCGAGCTGCTGGCCGGCCACCAGGAGCGGGTCCACCCCGGCCTCACCCACCTCGGGCCCGACGTCCTGGACG
Source organism: Acidimicrobiales bacterium (assembly GCA_038199465.1). Taxonomy (GTDB): domain Bacteria; phylum Actinomycetota; class Acidimicrobiia; order Acidimicrobiales; family JAUJNH01; genus JAUJNH01. The sequence continues at coordinate 676 of JBBPYZ010000016.1, forward strand.
ACGGCTTCGACCTCGACGAGGTGATGCGGCGGGCCGCCACCCGCCCGGCCGCCATGGTGGTGGGCGAGCTGCTGCTCGACCAGGGCGTGCTGGCCGGGCTGGGCAACGTCTACCGCTGCGAGGCTCTGTTCCTCCAGGGCCTCGACCCGGCCACACCTCGAGGGAGGGTCCCCGAGGGGCCGCTGCGGCAGCTCATCGTCGTGGCCCGCGACCTGATCCGGACCAACGCCGGTCCCGGCGCCACCTTCCGGCGTGACGTCGGCCTCGGACCCGAGCGGGCCTTCGTCTACGGCCGGTCGGGCCGGCCCTGCCGCCGCTGCGGGACCACCATCCGGTCGGCGCCCCTCGGGGTCCAGGCCCGCACCGTGCACTGGTGCCCGTCGTGCCAGCAGGTGGCCCACCCGGGCTAGGCCGTTCGGCCCGGTTCGCTCAAGGGGCGGCGGGACGGGCCGACGACCCGTCGACCCTCAGGCGGCGGCCTGTCCGGCCGGCGGCTCGGTCGGCACGCCGGCCCGGCCGGCGGGGTGATCGAGGCGCTGAAGGAAGCGCTCGACGTCGTCCTCGGCTGACCGCTCCCCGGTCGGGGACGCGTCGGCCACGACGCCGGAGGGCCCGAGGAACGAGGCGAGGTTGGTGAGCCAGGGCATGACCGCAAGCTACGAGGCGCAGGTGTCGGTCGGTCGACGCCGCCGTTGCCCGCTGATGAACAGGACATGGCCGCTCCAGAGCCGCCGAGCGGCTGGCCGGCCCCGTTGCGAGCAGACTGACTGACCGTGCCCGTCACCGTCGAGGTCGCCACCGAGGTCACCCCCGAGCTGGTCGAGGCCTTCCGCCGCCTCACCCCCCAGCTCTCGTCGTCCAACCCGCCCCCCACCGAGGAGGAGCTGACCGAGGTGGTGGGGTCGCCCACCACCGCCCTGCTGATGGCCCGCGCCGAGGCGGGTGAGCTGTGCGGGACGCTCACCCTGTGCGCCTTTCGAATCCCGACCGGGGTGCGGGCGTGGATCGAGGACGTGGTGGTCGACCAGACGGCCCGGGGCCAGGGCGTCGGCGACGCCCTGACCCGGGCGGCCCTGGGCGAGGCGAGGAAGCGGGGGGCCAGGACCGTCGACCTCACCAGCCGCCCCAGCCGGGAAGCCGCCAACCGCCTCTACCGGCGAGCCGGCTTCACCGAGCGGCAGACCAACGTGTGGAGGTTCACCCTCGAGACGTGAGGCGGTCGAGCAGGACCAGGCGCCGGCTCCCAGCCGGGCCAGGAGCCGCTCGCTCAGGATCACCTGGTAGGGCACCTCCTTCAGTCGCTCTGGGGATGTCTCGACGCCTTGGATCGCCAGCAGCTCGACGAGCCACTCCCACGGGTGGTCCTCGCCATCGTCGTCGTCGGGCAGCACGGTCGTCAGCACGTCTCTCGTAAGGTTCTCGATGGTGAGATGAGGCCACACGGCGCCGCTCGAGCTGGTCCCGTCGAACCCTCGCTCGTCGTGCAAGGTCAGCGTCCGCCCATCGGTAAGCACGGCGAACTCGCTCACCGAGAAGCTTGCCCGACGGCCGCCTTCACTCCAGGTGTCGACGTCGCACCGGGCACCGAGACCGACGACCTCCATGGCCCCAGCATGGCGGCCGGTCGTCGCCGGTGCTGACGCATATGCTTTTCTGCATGCAGAGCACGAGCGTGCGGATCGACGCCGCCACCCACGAGGAGCTGAAGCGGCTGGCCGCCGAGCTGGGCACGACGGTCGGCAACACCGTCACGCTGGCCGTGCGGTCGCTGCGACAGGACCGGATGGGCCACGAGCTCGCCGCCCCGCTCGGCGACGACGAGGCGGCGTGGCTCGATGCTGAGCTCGGGTGACGTCGTCGATCTGGACCTCGGTGTACCGGAGGGCCGGGAGGCAGGCTTCCTGCACCCCGCGGTCGTGGTGACCGCCCAACGGATCCTCGACGCCGTGCCCTCGGTGCTGCAAGTCGTCCCACTCACCTCGACGATCCGTTCCTTCGGCTCCGAAGTTCGGATCGAGCCAGACCAGGCGAACGGCCTGGCCGGGGTCTCGGCTGCGCAGTGCCAGCACGTCCGTGCGGTCTCGCCGGTCCGGGTGCGAGCGGTGCGGGGCACCGTCGGCGCGGTGGCCCTGGCCCAGATCCGCGAGACCCTGGCCGTGTTGTTCGACCTGCCCTCGGCGTGAGGAAGCTGTTTCCAGGGGCCGTAGCATCGCGGTGTGGCCGACGAGACGATCACCATCACCGACAACCGCACGGGCAAGAGCGTCGATGTCCCGATCGTCAACGGTGGCATCGACTCGGCTGCCCTGCGGGGGCTGGCGCCCGGCGTCTGGTTCCACGACCCGGCGTTCATGACCACCGCTGCGTGCTCCTCCGCGGTCACCTTCCTCGACGGTGACGCCGGCGTCCTGCGCTACCGGGGCTACCCCATCGAGCAGCTGGCCGAGCAGGCCACCTACCTCGAGGTGGCCTACCTCCTGCTGAAGGGCGAGCTGCCCGATGCCGCCCAGCTGGAGCAGTGGGTGAGCGACATCACCTACCACACCTTCGTCCACGAGAACGTGAAGAAGTTCGTCGACGGCTTCCACTACGACGCCCACCCGATGGGGATCCTGGCCTCGACGGTGGCGGCCCTGTCCACCTTCTACCCCGAGGCCAAGCGGCTCGCCGACTCGGCCAGCCAGGATAAGCAGACCGTGCGGCTGGTGGCCAAGATGCCCACCCTTGCCGCCTTCGCCCACCGCTTCAGTGTGGGGATGCCCTACGTCTATCCAAACAACGACCTAGGCTACACGGCCAACTTCCTGTCGATGATGTGGAAGCCGCGCTCGGGGGGCAAGGCCTATGAGGTCGACCCCGTGCTGGCCAAGGCGCTCGACGTGCTGTTCATCCTCCACGCCGACCACGAGCAGAACTGCTCGACCACGGCGATGCGGGTGGTGGGCTCGGCGCATGCTGACCCCTACTCGGCCACCGCGGCGGCGTGCTCGGCCCTCTACGGTCCCCGCCACGGCGGCGCCAACGAGGCCGTGCTGCGCATGCTGCAGGACATCGGGTCGCTCGACGACGTCGAGCCGTTCGTCCAGAGCGTCAAGAGCGGCTCGGGCGGGCGGCTGCAGGGCTTCGGGCACCGGGTGTACAAGAACTACGACCCCCGGGCCAGGCTGATCAAGAAGACGGCCGAGGAGGTCTTCGCCGTCACCGGGTACAACCCGCTGCTCGACATCGCCCTCAAGCTCGAGGAGGTGGCGCTGTCGGACGACTACTTCATAAGCCGCAAGCTCTACCCCAACGTCGACTTCTACTCCGGCCTCATCTACCTGGCCCTCGGGTTCCCGATGGAGATGTTCACCGTGCTGTTCGCCATCCCCCGCGCCGCCGGCTGGCTGGCCCACTTCCAGGAGATGCTGGCCCAGGACTCCAAGATCGCCCGCCCCCGCCAGCTCTACATCGGCGTCGAAGAGCGCGACTACATCCCCCTCGACGCCCGGTAGCCCTTATTTTGGGTCGAGGCGGGAGAGGCCGTTGGCGTCGAGGACGTAGAGCTCGCCGGCCTCGTCCTGGCCGAAGGTGGTGACCCGCCGGCCTTCCACGCCGAGGCTCTCCACCAACCAGCCGCCTGTGGTGGGCCGGCCGGCCCGCAGCTCGGAGTCGCAGTAGTCGGTGAAGACGTAGCGGCCGGTGAGGCCGGGGATGCGGCTGCCCCGATAGAGGTACCCGCCGGTGATCGAGCAGACCCCCCCCTCATGCGGCAGCTCGATGATGGGGTCGACGGCGCCGGCCGGTCGGCTGCGGCCCTCGTAGGCGTGCAGGCCCTCGCGGGCGTTCCAGCCGTAGTTCACCCCGGCCCGGTCTCCGGGCACCGCATTCACCTCCTCGTAGGCGTTCTGGCCCACATCGGCGATGAACAGCCGGCCGTCGGCCCGGTCCCACGAGAACCGCCACGGGTTGCGCAGCCCGAAGGCCCACACCTCCGGGGCGCCGTCACGGCCGTCGGCGAAGGGGTTACCGGCCGGGATAGCGTAGGGGCGCCCGCCCGAGGGCCGGGTCGGGTCGATGCGCAGCACCTTGCCGAGCAGGGACCGGGTGTCGAGCGCCGTCTTCAGCGGGTTCCCCCCGCCCCCGCCGTCGCCGACGCCGGCGTAGAGGAAGCCGTCAGGCCCCAGGCCGAGCTGGCCGCCGTTGTGGTTGCCGAACCGGTCGTGGGCGATGGTGACCAGCACCCGCTCCCGGGCCACGTCGACCCGGCCGTCGGCGAAGGGGTAGGCGGCGATGGTGACCTGCCCGGTCGGCTCCCGGGCCGTCCAGTACAGGTAGAGGGTGGCGCCGTCGGCCGAGAACGCCAGGCCGAGGAGGCCGCGCTCGCCGCCGGCCAGCACCCGGTCTCCGATGTCGGCCACCACCGTGGTGCGCCCGTCCCGCACGGCTTGGACCCTGCCGCCCTGCTCGGTGGCGTAGAGCGCCGGGTCGCCGGGGCGGACGGCCAGGGCCGTAGGGGCCTCCAGCTCGGCGAGGCGGGTCAGCTTGACTGCCGGCGGGGCCTCGTTCGGGGGGCCCGGCGGGGTGGTCGGCTGGGCGGGGGAGGTGGTGTCGCTCGGGATGAACGTGGAGCCGGTCGAGGGGTCGACGACGGCCTCCGAGGGCTCGGGCCCGTCGGTCCCCTTGTCGGCGCCACCCCCGCACGCGCCCACCAGGACGGTGCCGGCGAGGAGGACCGCCAGGGCGGGGCGGCGGCGCATGCCCTCAAGGCAAGCCGGTCGGCGCCCGCTAGTGGGAGCGAGGGCCGAGGCGGCGGACCAGGCCCTCCTGGCACACCGAGGCGACGAGCCGGCCGTCGGCGTCGAAGATCTGGCCCTGGCCCAGGCCGCGGGCGCCGCCGGCCGACGGGCTGGCCTGGTCGTAGAGGAGCCAGCCGTCCGCCCGGAACGGCCGGTGGAACCACATGGCGTGGTCCAAGGACGCGGCCATGAAGTCCTCGTCGTCGTAGCTGATCCCGTGGGGGAGCAGCACCGAGTCGAGCAGGCTCATGTCGGAGGCGACGGCCAGGACGCAGGCGTGCAGGAGGGGGTCGTCGGGCAGCGTCCCGTCGGCCCGGAACCACACCTGCTGGCGGGGCGGTCCCGGCTGCTTAGCCCGGTTCGGGGCCGAGACGTAGCGGATGTCGAGCGGCCGGGGCTTCGCGTACCAGTGGCCCATCTTCTCGGCAAAGGGCGCGAACCGCTCGGCGAAGGTGGGCAGGCTCTCCGGGTCGGGGGCCGCCGGCATGGGGTCCTGGTGCTCGGGGCCCTCCTCGGGCACCTGGAACGAGGCCGACAGGTAAAAGATCGTCTCGCCGTGCTGGACGGCCACCGTGCGCCGGGTGGTGAAGCTGCGCCCGTCGCGGATCCGGTCGACCTCGTAGACCACCGGCACCTTCGGGTCGCCCGGGCGCAGGAAGTAGGCGTGCACCGAGTGGACGAACCGGTCGGCCGGGACGGTGCGGCCGGCGGCGACGAGGGCCTGGCCGGCGACTTGCCCCCCGAAGATGCGGACGCCCCGCTCGTCGGGGTTGTGGCCCCGGAACAGGTTCACCTCGATCGTCTCGAGGTCGAGCAGCCCGACGAGGTCATCGAGGGCCGCCGACATGGCCGTCATGCTACGAGGGGCCGCTGGGCCGGCCCGTGGGGTCGACGCAGCTGTGTGGCGTTTCACCGCCGGGCGCCGGGTACGCTCGCTCCTCGACATGGAGGTCTCCACCCGTCGGCCCGGCCTCCTGCAGACGCCGGTCTTCCGCAAGCTCGTCAAGTACTCGATGGTGAGCCTGGTCTCGATCGTGGTCAGCCAGACCACCCAGCTGGTGGCCTTCATCCTCACCCACAACGGCGTGCTGTCGACTGTGATCGCCGTGGCCGTCGGCACCGGCCCCAACTACGAGCTGAACCGGCGGTGGACGTGGAAGAAGAACGGGCCCAGCCACATGTGGCGCGAGATCGTGCCGTTCTGGGTGATGTCGTTCATCGGCCTGGTGTTCTCCACCCTGTGCGTCTACTTCGCTGAGCAGTGGGCCGAGGACCGCGACCTCACCAAGGCCCGCACCGCTCTCCTGCTCAACCTGGCCAGCCTGTTCGCCTTCGGGATCTTGTGGATCGCCAAGTTCATGATCATCAACCGCCTGTTGTTCCATCGCGACCACCACACCCCGGTCACCGAGGACGACATCCCCGTCTTCTAGGAGGCGGTTCGGCCCCCGGCTGTTTTCTAGAGCCTGAAGAAGTCGTCCATGTCCAGGGCGAAGCCGTCCAGGAGCGGCGAGGTGAGACGGTCGCCAGTCTCGAGCTCCAGGGCCACGTCGTAGCCGGTTGTCTGGGGAGCCGACCGGCGGTAGACGAGGATGCTGGCGGCGGAGGTGTCGACCAGCCACAGCTCGGCCACCCCGGCTTCCTCGTATCGGCGCCGCTTGATCCCGATGTCGAAGCGCCAGGTGGACGGTGACCGCACCTCGACCACCAGATCGGGAACCCCGACGAGAAAGAGCTGGTCGGGCGGCGGCCGGCGCTCCTCGCCCACCCACCACACGTCCGGCCCGTACACGTTGGTCGAGGTGACCCGGACGTCGACGGAAAGGCAGGCCAGCCCCCGGCCGGGCGCCGCCTCGGTCCAGGCCAGCAGGCGGGCGTAGCACCTGCCCACCAGGAGCTGATGCGGCAGAGCCGGTTGGTTCACGACGACCTCGCCCTCGACGAGCTGGGTACCTCGAGGCCAGTCGTCCCGGGCCAGGAACTCGTCCGCAGTCAGCCTCACGCCCGTCGCAGCGACATGGTGGAAGGCTACCGTTCCCGCCGTGCCTGCGGCTGCGCCCCTGCTGGCGGCGTCGGCCCGCTTCCTCGGCTTCGAGATGGTCTCGCCCTCCGGCGGCCTGCGGCAGGACCGGCGGGTGGTGCCCGGTCAGGGCACGGCCACCCTGACGGCGGAGGCGCTGCGCTTCCGGGGCGAGCGGCTGGACCAGGTCGTGGCCATCCCGCTCGGTGCTATCCATGCGGTGGCGCTGGCGCCGTCGCACAACGGGAGGCGGCGGTGGTCGGGAAAGGTCCTGAGGGTCTCCTTCGGCGGTGGGGACACCCGGGTGCTGGGGCTGCACATGGGCGCAGCCGACGCCGCCGCCTGGCACCGCTGTCTGACCCAGCTGACCGGTCGCTGAGGGGTGTCCCTCACCCAGACCGAGCGGGCCGTCGCCGCCGCCACCAAGGGGTTCCTGCCCGAGGACGAGGCCGAGGCCCTGCACGCCGCCGCCCTCGCCGCCGACGGCCCGTTCCTTGAGGTGGGCTCGTACTGCGGCCGCTCGGCGGTGTGGCTGGGGGCGGCGGCCCGGGCCCGGGGCACGGTGCTGTTCGCCGTCGACCACCACCGTGGGAGCGAGGAGAACCAGGCCGGCTGGGAGTGGCACGACCCCGAGGTCGTCGACCCTGCCACCGGGCGGATGGACACCCTCCCGTTTCTGCGCCGCACGCTGGCCGCCGCCGGCCTGGAGGACGTGGTCGTCCCCGTCGTCGGCCCATCGGCCGCCATCGGCCGGGCCTGGGCCACGCCGCTCGGCTTCCTCTTCATCGACGGCGGCCACGGCGAGGACGTCGTGCGGGCCGACGAGGCGGCGTGGCTCTCTCACGTGCGGGTGGGGGGCCTTCTGGCCATCCACGATGTCTTCCCGGAACCGGCCGCCGGAGGCCGGCCCCCCTACGACCTCTACCGCAGGTGCCTCGACTCCGGGCGCTGGGAGGACGTGTCCGCCACGGGCAGCCTCCGCGTCGTGCGGCACTCCCCTCGCTGAGCAGAAGCGCTTCGCGGTCCGGCGCTACGCTCCTGGGCAGGCCCGACCTGGAGGTACCCGGTGCTACATCACGGCCGCGTCGACCTCGGCGCCTCGACCCCCTCGTCCACCTTCTTCGACCGGGGTCGCTTCGGGCGCCTGTTCCCCTCCCTGCCCCCCTTCGCCGCCGACACCCTCCGGACCCGCGCCGACCTAGCCGAGCTCGGGGCCAGGGGAGGGCCGCTCGATGCCAACCTCCCGGACGGCACCCCGGGGGCCCGCAACTTCGACAACCCGAAGATCGCCGCCGGCTTCACCTACCTCGGTCAGGTCCTCGACCATGACATGACCTTCGACCCCACGTCGAGCCTGGCCCGCAGCCAGGACCCCGAGTCCATCCGCAACTTCCGCATCCCCGCTCTCGACCTGGACAGCGTCTACGGCGGGGGCCCGGTGGTCTCGCCCCACCTCTATGACAGCCGGGTCGACGGCGGCGGGACCACGTTGCTCGTCGAGGAGATCCCGGGATCGGCGGAGCTGTCGATGGACGGCAGGGCCCGCTTCGACGTGCCCCGCAACAGCCAGGTCACGGCACTGCTCGGCGACGCCCGCAACGACGAGAACCTCATCGTCTCCCAGCTCCACCTGGCCCTGCTGAGGTTCCACAACCGGGTGGTGGGCGACGTGAAGGCCGACACCGCCGCCCCGGCGACGGCCCAGGAGGTATTCTGCGAGGCCTCCCGCCTGGTGCGCTGGCACTACCAGTGGATCGTCCTGCGCGAGTTCCTGACCAGGACGGTCGGGACGGCCGCGGTCGACGATGTGCTCGCCACCGGCCCCATGCACTACCGCTGGCGCCACGCCCCCTTCATCCCGGTCGAGTTCTCCGTGGCGGCCTACCGGTTCGGCCACTCTCAGGTGCGACCCACCTACCGGGCCAACTTCGGGCCGAGCGCAGAGACGCCCGAGCGGCAGTTCTTCGCCCCCATCTTCAACCCCTCGGTTCCCGACTCGGCCGACCCGGCCGACCTGCGAGGGGGCCGGCGGGCGCCCCGGCGCTTCATCGACTGGCAGACCTTCTTCGACTTCGGCGATGGTCGGGTCTTCCCGAGCAAGAGGATCGACACCGTGCTCTCGGGGCCGATGTTCGCCCTGATGGGCCAACCCGAGGGCGAGCCCACCTCGCTCGCCACCAGGGACCTGCTCCGCAACCTGACGATGCGGGTGCCGTCGGGCCAGCGCGTGGCGCGGGCCATGCGGCTGCCGGAGCTGGCCGCGGCCGACCTCGACGACCTGGGGAGCTTCTCGGCGCGCACCCCGCTGTGGCTCTACGTGCTGCGCGAGGCGGAGGTGGCGGCCGGCGGCGAGCACCTCGGGCCGGTCGGCGGCCGGATCGTGGCCGAGGTGATCATCGGCCTCCTGCTCGGCGACCGTCAGTCGTTCCTGCGCCAGGACCCGGAGTGGGAGCCCACCTACGGTCGGGACGGGACCTTCACCATGGTCGACCTGCTCGGCGCCGCCGGTGTCGTGGCCGAGCTGCCCCTCCCGTGACCGCTAGGGATCGGGCTCCGACGCCTGGTCAGCGAGCCGCAACGAGGGCGACAGGACGAGACGTCGTACCTGGTCCCGGTCGCTCAGGGCCGCGACCTGCCGGGCCGAGAGCGTCGCCGACCGCACCTGGCCCTCACCCGCAGCGTCGATACCGGCGCCGGTCAGCACCCCGCCCCCCTCCGGGCCGAGGTGGACGAACACCACGAACCGCCGGGCGTGATCGGCGTCCTCGGTCAGGGCCGCAGCCAGACCGGCATCGAGCTTGGACCAGTCCACCGGGGCTGTCTCCGGCCGGTGGCTACAGGTTCCAGGCGTTGATCAGCCCGGCGCCCCACTTCCGGTCCCAGTCGCCGGGGGCGCGGTCGGCGATGGCGCAGTGCGCCCGCAGCTGGGCGCGCACGGCCTCGGGGGTGGAGGAGGGGTCGCGCTCGAGGAGCAGAGCGACCAGCCCGGTCACGAACGGCGTGGCCATGCTGGTGCCGGCCATCAGCGCGTGCAGGCTGTCGATGAGGAAGGCAGGCTCCACCGGCGAGTGCACGGAGAGGGCGGAGGCGATCATCGCCCCCGGAGCGGCGAGGTCGGGCTTCTCAACGCCGTCGCGCCGGGGCCCCTCACTGCTGAAGTCGGAGATGTCGTGCAGCTCGAGCCCGATCTCGTGGGGGTCGCCGAAGATGTCCTCCCACGTCGTCTTGGTCGTGTAGGACCCCACGGTGATGGCCTCGGTGGCGGCGCCGGGGGAGCCGACCTTCATCGAGTCGGCGACGGTGCTTCCGCTCAGCTGGGCGGAGCCGGGGTCGACGCTCCACACGTCGAGGGTCCCGTCGGCCACCTCGGCGCCCCGCACCCGCAGCCGCCAGCCGCCGGGTCGGCCGCAGCCGGCGTCGGGGACGCTGGTGGCGGCAGGCTCGACCTGCACCAGGAAGCCGTGATCCCCGTTGGCCGGGTCGGGTCCTGGCGTCACGATCCGAACGGTGCCCTCGGCCCGGGTGTGGCTGCGCACCGGTGAGCCTTCGGTGATGACGGGCTGGAACGGCGTCTGCAGGCCGCATGGCGAGACCACGGCGACGTCCAGGCGGTCGCAGGCGCCGTACCAGCCGGTGAGCGACGCCACCACCGGCGGCCCGCCGGACACCGGAGCAGCCGGGACGAAGGGGACGGTGCGGGTACCGCCCGGGCGCACCTGAAGCCGGGCGTGGATGTTGTCGTTGCCCTCGTTCCCGGCTGCGCAGCACACGATGCGGCCGGGGCCGGACACCTCGTCGATGACCGCGGAGAGGGAGTCGGTGCCGTCGTGGCTGTCGTCCTGGCCGCCGAGGCTCAGGTTGACCACCGCCGGGCACCCGAGGTCGGCGGCGACCCGGAAGATGTAGCGGACGCCGTCGGCCACGTGGGCCGTCAGCAGGTCGGTCTTCACCACGACGAGCCGGGCGGCCGGCGCCACCCCGCCGTAGGTCTCGTCGGCCCCGGCGGCGATGCCGGCCACGTGGGTCCCGTGCCCGACGGTGTCGCGGGAGAGCGTCATGGCGCCTCCCTCAAGCTCCGCTCCGTACCGCCCTTCGGGGACGCCGTTCCCGTTGAGCGTCTGGTCCCAGACCCGGTGGATGCGCCCGGTGAACGAGTCGTGGCCGACCTCGATGCCGGAGTCGACGATGCCGACGACGACCCCGCGACCGCTGAGACCCGTCCGGCTCGAAAAGGCCGGGACGTTGACCGCACCCTTGGCCACGTCGAGCAGGAGCCGCAACCGGGTGGCCGGCACGATGCGATGAACCAGCGGCTGCTCGGTCAGGTCGGAGAGGCGGGCCAGGGGGACGATGCCGGTGCGTATGGCGCCGTCGCCACCGTTCAGCTCCATCCCCAGCCTGAGCAGGGGCCCGAGGTCGGCGCCGGGCTCGGTGTGCAGGAACACCACCGCACGGGCCGGCTTGACCGCCGGCACCGCCGACACCAGCCCGAGGGCGTCACGGTGGACGACCAGGCCCGCCCGCCCCCCTCGTCGGAAGTCCTCGACCGCACTGATCAGGGCGGGGCCCAGCTTCTCGTAGCGCACGTCGTCGTCCTCCCGGTTCGGATTTCCGAGTCTTGCCGAACGCCGTGCTCCCGGTCGAGCTCGGGTTCCTCAGAGCCTGAAGAAGTCGTCCAGGTCGAGGGCGAAGCCATCCAGAAGCGGCGAGGTGAGACGGTCGCCGGCCTCGAACTCCAGGGCCACGTCGAAGCTGGGTGACTGCGGAACCGACCGCCGGTAGACGAGCACGCTGGCGGCGGAGGTGTCGACCAGCCACAGCTCGGCCACCCCGGCCTCCTCGTAGCGCACCCGCTTGACACCGACGTCGAAGCGCCACGTGGACGGCGAGCGCACCTCGACCACCAGGTCGGGCACCCCGTCGAGAGCGAGCTGGCCGGGCGGCGGCCGGCGCTCCTCGCCCACCCACCACACATCGGGGCCGTACACGTTGGTCGGGGTGACCCGGACATCAACGGACAGGCATGCCAGACCCCGGCCGGGTGCGGCTCGGGTCCAGGCGAGCAGGTGCGCATAGCAGTGCCCCAGCAGGAGCTGGTGCGGCAGAGCCGGTTGGTTCACGACGACCTCGCCCTCGACAAGCTGGGTACCGCGAGGCCAGTCGTCCCGGGCCAGGAACTCTTCTGCCGTCAACCTTGCGCCCGTCGCCAGCGACATGGGACCAGCCTAATGGTCGAGCTCGGCTTCGGCGATGGCGGCCAGGTTGAGGTCCAGGCCGGCGGGCAGGCCCTCGCCCCGGAAGATCCCGCTGGCCGGGCCGGTGCCGTACAGGCAGTCGTCGGCCAGGACGACGGCCGCGGCGGTGTAGGTGGAGCGCTCGTCGTGGGGGAAGGTCTGACCGGCGGGCTCCACCGTGCCGGTCCAGTAGCCGCCGTCGGGTCGGCGTAGGCGGGCCGTCCAGTGGAGCAGGGCCCGCGCCTCGTCCCGGAGGCCGACCACGGCGTGGGCCACCGCGCACTCGGCCGTCTCCGCGCCGGTGTACCAGGGGTGGTCGTCGATGCAGCGCACGCCGAGGCCCTCGGTGACGAAGCGGGACCAGCCCTCGCGCAGGCGGGCCCGGCCGGCATCGCCCCCGACGGCGCCGCACAGCACGGGGTAGTACCAGTCCATGGCCCACGGGATCTTGGGCTCGAACAGCTCGTCTTCCCGGAAGGCGACCGCGGTGGCCAGTCGGCCGGCGGCCAGCTCCCAGTCGGGACGCTCCCGACCGAGGCGCTCGGCCAGCGCCACCGCGCCGCGCAGCGAGTGGTAGGCCGACGCCGAGCCGGTGAGGAGGGCCGTGCGGCCGAGGGGGCCGGCGGGGTCGAAGGTGCCGTCGGGCTGCACCGACCAGGTGAGGGCGCCGTCGGCCTGCTGGTGACGGAGGACGAAGTCGACGGCCCGCTCGACCATCGGCCACAGCTCGAGGGCGAAGCCGCGGTCACCGGTGGCCCGCAGGTGGTGCAGCACGCCGGTGGCGACATAGGCGCAGACGTTGGTGTCACGGCGGTCGTCCTCGATCCCGCCCGGGACCGAGGGCAGGTAGTACGTGCACCAGCTGCCGTCGTCGTGCTGGAGGCCGGCCAGCCACCGGTAGGCGGCGGCCGCCTCCTCGCCGAAGCCGCCGACGGTCAGGGCCATGGCCGCCTCGACGTGGTTCCAGGGGTCGGCGTGCGGGCCCGGCGCCCACGGAACCATGCCATCGGCCCGCTGCACCCGGGCCAGAGATGCGCAGGTGGTGAACACCTGCGTCGGCCGCAGGGCTGATCGCTGAAGGATCACGGAGCCTTCTCCAGGTACACCACGATCGACTTGGCCAGCAGCGGGTTCAGGGCGGCCTCGGCCAGCCGGGTGGGCAGGGGTCGGCCGGCCTCGATGTCCCAGACCAGCAGGCGGTGGTAGGCCCGCACCAACGGGTGGGTGTCGATGCCCACCCCGACGGCGCACTTCAGCCACCAGTACGGGGTGTGCAGGCCATGGGCCAAGCCGACCCCGGCCGGGCGCAGGCCGGCGGCCTGCAGGCGGCGGCGCAGCTCGCCCAGCCGGTAGATGCGCACGTGGCCGCCCTCGACCAGGTGGTACTCGTCGGACAGGGCCCAGCACACCAGCTCGGGCCAGAACCGGGGCACCGTCACCGCCGCGGTGCCCCCCGGCCGCAGCACCCGGGCGATCTCGACCATGGCCGCCCGGTCGTCGGGCACGTGCTCCAGCACCTCGGCGCAGATCACCCGGTCGAAGGTGGCGTCGGGGAACGGCAGGCGCAGGGCGTCGCCCACCATCGACGCGGCCTCTCCGGCCCCGGACTCGTCGATGAGGGCGGTGAGGAAGGCGGCGCAATCCTTGGCGTCGGCCTCCGAGCGGTCGAGGGCCACCACCCGGGCGCCGCGGGCAAAGGCGCCGTAGGCGTGCCGGCCCCGGCCCGCGCCCAGGTCGAGCAGCAGCTCGCCAGCTCGCAGACCCAGCCGGTCGTAGTCCACGGTCAGCACGGTTCAGCCCTGCGCTGCGGCCGTGGCGTGGTCGGCCAGGGTCGCCCGGTAGTGGGTGACGGTGGCCTCGGCGCAGCGCCGCCACGTGAAGCGCTCCAGCACCCGCTCCCGGCCGGCCTGGCCCAGGCGGGCCCGCAGGGCCGGGTCGTCGAGCACCGTGGCCAGGGCGCAGGCCAGGGCCCCGGGGTCACCGTGCGGGACCAGCAGGCCGGCGCCGCCGTCGGGCCCGACCACCTCGGGCAGGGCGCCGCCGGTGGTGGCCACCAGGGGGACGGCACAGGCCATGGCCTCGACCGCAGGCAGGCTGAAGCCCTCGTACAGGCTGGGCACGCAGGCCACCTGGCACGTGGCGTACAGCTCGGTGATGGCCGAGCTCTCGATGCCCTGGTGGAAGGTGACGGCACCATCGAGGCCGAGGCGGTCGAGGTGGCCGGGAATGGTGGACCCCTGGCGGGGACTGCCCACGACGTGCAGCTCGACGTTCGGCCGCTCGGTGCGCAGCTTGGCCACGGCCTCGAGGAGGGGCACCAGCCCCTTCAGCGGCATGTCGGAGGAGGTGGTGCACACGATCCTGCCCGGCACCCGGGCCAGCTGGGGCAGGGGTCGGAAGTTCTCGAGGTCGACGCCCACGGGCACCACGTGCACCCGCTCGGGGCGGGCGCCCATCTGGGCGCAGATGTCGCGCCGGGAGGACTCCGAGACGGTCACGACCCGGGGCATGCGGGACAGGACCCGCACCTGCAT